>JAGABK010000008.1 GCA_017614625.1 Spirochaetales bacterium | reverse complement strand
ATCTCGGCCTCGGTGGCGTTCTCGGTGAGACCCAGAACGGCGTAGGCCTTGGACGAGCCTCTGACAGTGTACTTGCGGCGGATGCTCTCGTGCAGCGAATCCGAGATGTGGAAGGCCCTTGCGGCGTAGTCGATCAGCCTCTCCTCGTTCGGGGACAGGCGTCCGTCGACCATGGCGACCCGGTAGAAGATGTCCATCATCAGGCTGAGGAACTGCGGGGTCTGCCTGAAGTTCTCGTAGAACTGGTCTGCCAGGTTTTCGAACGACGAGCTCTGCGACAGCGCCTGGTTGAAGATGCTCCATGCGTAGTCGTAGCTCTGCCCGGACAGGTTCAGGTCCACGGTCATGAACTCGTCGATCTTCCTGCGCGCGGCGTCCGAGACGTTGCCGTCGGCCGAGGCCAGCTTGGCCAGCATGGAGAATGCTCCGACGAAGAAGACCATCTGAGGTCTGTTGTAACCGGTGTTGACGAAGTAGTAGCGGCCCCCGTTCCCCTGCTCTCCGCCGCTCTGAAGGTCCGCGCTCTTGTCCAGCATGTGGCCGAAGACCGCCCCTGCGATCATTCCCAGGGGTCCTCCCAGCCAGAAACCGAGCAATCCGCCTATGATTTTACCGAACCAGGACATCAGAGCTTGTCAATGAGCATCGAGCATTTGCCGCTCGGAATCGGGAGAGTCTTTTTCTTCTTCTCTTCGATGATCTCGATCGTGAAGTAGTAGAGCTTCTCGCTTTCAAGCCTGATCTCCCATCCGCGGGCGTTCTTGTTGCTCAGGATCGTGATCAGGTTCCTCTTCAGTGAAAGGTTCTCGATTCCCATGACCTCGAGGTTCGGGACCGTCCAGTAGACGGTCTTCCTGGGAAGGGAGACGTCCAGGCCGATGATGTCCTCTATCATCAGGGCGATGGTCATGAGACACGCCTGCGGCAGGAACCTCTTGCGGGGGAATTCCCCTTCCGCTGCGGGAATGCCTTCCTTGTTGGGAAGATAGGCCTCCCAGACGTCGCCGGGCTTGTCCCCTTCCGGATGCAGGGTGTCGAGGATGAAGTACATGTTCCTGATGGCGCACTCGCGGGCGAAGACGTACTCGCCGTACTTCTCAAGTCCCTTGACCACTCCGTAGACGTTGAACGGGATGACGGCTCCGCAGCATCCGGTGACATCCTCCCTGTAGCAGGGGGAGTCGACGCTCACGCTGGGGAACGGGTTGTCGGTGCCGAAGTACGCGGGGTCCTTGAGGTACTCGACCATGAAGGCGGCGCGCTCGTCGTTGGGAATCTCGGCCAGCATCGTCCAGAAGGATCCGATAATCTTCAGCGGGATGCGGTTCTCGTTCTCGTCCAGGTCGTAGTAGAAGCGGGTCTCGGGGTCCCACATGAGGTTGTTGATCCTGGTCTTGAGGGAGAAGTACAGCCTCTTGTAGCGGAAGCTGAGCTCCTTGTCGTTGAGGATGTCGCCGATGTTGGCGAGGTACAGTGCATTGATCGCCACCATGGTGTTGAAGTCCACCGGATAGCAGGTCTGCTCCCTGGGCACGTTGCCAGTCAGGCAGGCGGAGACGGGCACGGAGAACAGGCCGTTCTCCTTCTGGAACATCTCACGGAGCCAGTTGAAGTAGTTCTCCAGGACGGGGACTATGTCCTTCAGCCTCTTCTTGTTGCCGATCTTGTGGTAGAAGAGGTACTCGGCGTAGGCGAACAGTGGAAGGACCACGCCCTCGGGGTTGTCGGAGGAGAAGACGGGCTTGCCGTCCTCGACGCTGTATTCGGACCTTATGGCTCCGTTCTCCTCCTGCTTCGAGTAAAAGAAATCGAGCATGTCGAACGGAGAATAGACCTGATTGCTGTAGTTGAGGAAAAGGGCGCACAGACAGGAATGGAACTGGCTTATGGTCTTCTGTCCCTCATAGGAGATGTAGTTGCCGGAAAACCCGTTCTGCTCCGTTCCCTGCGTCCAGTGCTCGTCGATCCAGACCCAGGACCTGTCGTACAGGTCGACGAAGTCCTGGTCGTAGAAATGTATCGAAGGAATTGATTCGCGATTCAATGTCGGCTCCAGATATCAATATAAAAACCCAATACCATGAAACACGGATATTGGGCTAACATACTATACCACAGTTCCGTTTTGCAGTCAAATTTTTTCGCCCAAGAATTCATATTACCGGAATACATATAGCCGCGCACGTCGCGTGCGGGATTGTGCCGGGGCGGCCAAACGCATTACAATTCACCCATGACCGGAGATTTCCTTCCCGTTTCACGCCGCGACATGGATCGTCTCGGCTGGTCCGAACCCGACATCCTCTTCATTTCCGCAGACGCATACGTGGACCATCCGTCGTTCGCCACCGCCCTGCTCTGCCGTGTCCTGGAGAAGAACGGTTTCCGCGTGGCGATAGCGGCCCAGCCGGACTGGAAGGACCCGGAATCCCTGCGGGCCATGGGAAGGCCGCGCCTCTGCTGCATGATAAGCGGCGGCAACATCGACTCCATGGTCGCCCACTACACCAGCACCCGCAAGAAGCGCAGCGAGGACATGTATTCGCCCGGAGGAAAAGCCGGCCTGCGTCCCGACAGACCCGTCATCGTATACTCCAACCTGGCCCGCCAGGCCTTCGGGGACATCCCGGTAATCATAGGAGGCCTTGAGGCTTCGCTTCGTCGCTTTGCCCATTACGACTACTGGCAGGACCTTGTCCGCAAGCCCATCATCCTGGACGCCAAGGCGGACATCCTGGTCTTCGGAATGGGTGAGATCCAGACCGTCGAGATCGCAAGGCGTCTGGCAGCAGGAACCCCCGTGAACGGGATCCGCGACATACCCGGAACCTGCTACAGCGTGGCGGAAAAAGACCGCCGGAAGATAGGCCCCTACGAGGTCGTAGGGATGCCTTCATTCGAAGAAGTCTCGCTGCGCGACAAGGTCTCCAACAGACCGGATCCGAAGGGTCTGAGAGCCTATGCCGAAGCCTTCAACATCCAGCTGACTCATGAGAATCCTTTCTCAAAACAATGTCTTGTACAGTCATGCAACGGTAGAATTGTCGTGCAGAACCCGCCTGTCAGGCCATTGTCCACCGAAGAATTCGACTCCCTGTACGAGCTTCCGTTCACCCGTCTGTGGCATCCCATGTACGACAAGGACGGCGGCATCCCGGCCATAAAGGAAGTGCAGTTCTCCATCACCAGCAACCGCGGCTGCTACGGCGGCTGCTCCTTCTGCGCCATCACCAACCACCAGGGCAGGATCATCCAGACGAGGAGCCTGAAGTCCCTCGTCCGTGAGACGACGCTCCTTACCAGACACAGGGACTTCAAGGGCTACATCCACGACCTCGGAGGACCCACTGCGAACTTCCAGTGCCCCGCCTGCGAGAAGCAGCTGAAGAGCGGCCCGTGCGCACACCGCCAGTGCATGTATCCCTCCCCCTGTCCGAACGTCCGCGACTCCCACATGGAGTACCTTGAGAAGCTGAAGGCCGTGGCCTCCGTCCCCGGAGTGAAGAAGGTCTTCATCAGAAGCGGGATCCGCTTCGACTACCTGATGCTCTGCACGGATGAGAAGACGCGCCGCCTGTTCATGGAGAAGCTTGTGGCCAACCACGTCAGCGGACAGCTGAAGGTCGCCCCGGAGCACATCTGTCCGTCGGTGCTGTCGATGATGGGAAAGAGCTCCGTGGAAGTCTACGACAGGTTCTGCGAGGCCTTCGCCGAGGAGAACCGCCGCCAGGGCAAAAAGCAGTACATCATCCCCTATTTCATAGCAGCACATCCGGGCTCCACTCTGGATGACGCGATAGAGCTTGCCCTCTACATGAAGAAAAAGCACTTCGTCCCGGACCAGGTCCAGGAGTTCTATCCCACGCCCGCGACGGTATCGACCTGCATGTACTACACCGGCCTCGATCCCAGGCCGGGCGAGGACTTCAAACCCGTCTACGTCCCCCGCGGAAGGGACGCCAACCTCCAGAGGGCGCTGCTCCAGTTCAACAAGAAGGAAAACCGCGCCCTTGTGATCGAGGCTTTGAAGAAAGCCGGCCGCACGGACCTGATGAAGACCCTTCTGTCTTGAAGACTCCCGGTTTGTTCATTAAACTTGGAGCCATGGATACTTTCGATTATTTCAGACAGATCTGCACGATTCCGCGCGAATCGGGCAACGAAGAGGGAATGAGGAAATACCTTCTCTCATGGGCAAAGGAAAACGGTTTCGAGGCCGTCCGCGACAAGGCCGGAAACATCATCATCCGCACAGGCGCCACAGCGGGCTATGAAGACCGCGCTCCGGTGGCTCTGCAGGGTCATATGGACATGGTCTGCGTGAAGGTTCCCGGCAGCACCCATGATTTCGAGAAGGACCCCATCGAGGTCTACGAGGACGGCGATTTCCTCAAGGCCAAGGACACGAGCCTGGGCGGCGACGACGGAATCGCAGTCGCGATGGCCATGGCTCTTTTCACGGACCCCGATGCCAAGCACGGCCCTCTCGAGGCTGTCTTCACATTCAGGGAAGAAGTCGGAATGGACGGCGCCTTCGCCCTTGACGGTTCTCTGGTGAAGAGCCGGAAGATGATAAACATCGACAGCGATGAAGAAGGAATCGTCTACATCGGCTGCGCAGGCGGAATAGATGTCAAAGGTTCTGCGAAATACGATATGGAAGATGTCCCGAAGGACTGGGACACCCTTGAATTCACAGTCTCCGGCCTGAAGGGCGGACACAGCGGAGGAGAGATCCACAACCAGAGGCTCAACGCGATCTGCGCCCTCACCCGCATGCTCGAATCGATACAGGCCACGGGAGTTCCGTTCAGACTCGCCCGCTTCGACGGCGGAACGAAGCTGAACGTCATTCCCTCGAACGCAACCTGCTCCGTCTGCGTTCCGGAAGACAGGAAGCACGATGTCGTTTCGAAAGTCGTGGAGACCTTCAACACCATAAAGGAAGAGAACAAGTACGAGGAACCGGGTTTCACCATGGCGAAGTGCTGTTCCCGCCACGGCGCGGTGCGCATGGACAAGGCCCTGGACGTGGAATCCACGATGCTCGTCCTCAACGCCCTGTTCACAAGCCCGCACGGGGTCTTCACCATGAGCAAAGCGATTCCAGGCATCGTCGAGACCTCGGACAACCTGGCCATCGCGAAGATGGACAACGGAGCTTTTAACATCAGGTTCCACATCAGAAGCAGCGTGGACTCGGCAAAGCACTATCTTGCGGACATCATCCGCACCGGTCTGGAGAGTTTCGGCGTGGCATGCGTGATCGACGGATCCTATCCGGCATGGACTCCTGATCCGGATTCGAAGCTGGCCCTTTTCTGCGCCAAGGCCTATGAGGACCTTACGGGAAAGAAACCTGTCATAACGGCAATCCACGCAGGCCTGGAGTGCGGAGTGATCAACAGCAGATGCCCGGGCATGGACAGCGTCTCGATAGGACCCGACATGTTCGACATCCACTCCACGAAAGAGCGTCTTTCAATCAGCTCAACCAAGAGGACCTACGAGTTCGTCAAGCATATTGTTTCAATTATAGAATGATTGGATAATCGTACGGTTCTTATATAAGAATCATACAATGTTGAGATTCCAGCCGGACTTGGCAAGCTTCGCCAGTCCGGCTTTTCTTTCGTCCAGATCCGGCATGTTCGCCCTCATCAGGTTCCAGAACCTCTGACCGTGTCCGCTGTAGCTCAGGTGGCAGACCTCATGGAGAACAGTCATGTCTATCAGGTCCTCCGGAAGCGTGGCGCACATGTAGCTGAGATAGAGCCTGTTCTCCGACGGATAGCAGACTCCCCACTTCCCCTTGGCCCTGTTGACGCCGAAGGACGGAACGGGGGCTCCGGTCCTTGAACACCAGTACGGAACCCGTTCATCCATGATCTTGGCGAGGGTTTCGATGTACATCTTCCTTATGAGCTTCTTCACCGTTTCGGTGTCCTGTTTCCTGCATGAGATGATGATTTTATCGTCCACGATGTCGTACCGGGACGTTCCTTCGATGACAAGCAGGCTCATCTTCTTTCCCAGATACGGGACGAAATCGCCTGTGGCGTAAGTGTGCGCGGCGACCTTGGAGACCTGCTTCCCAATCCATGCGGAGCTGTTCTCCACGAAGCTGTCGATCTCGCTGAAAGGGACATGGTAAGGCGCGCTGACAATCACCTCGCCCCTGCTGCCTATGTGCAGGCGCAGGTTCTTCTGACCCCTGTTGCGTCTGAGGATGTACTGTATTCCGCCGGCTGTCCTTGTGGTACCCATGGTATTCATATCCAGTATATCGGAACAGCCAAATGTTGAACACTTTACAATTAGGCTGTATATTTCAAAAAGGTCCAGTTCACACCGGAGGTCTCAAGTGAAATCAGAGCATGTCAGTGACACGATAAACAGAATCTTCCTTGACAACGGGGACGAAATCGTTCTGGTCGGCACCGCTCATGTTTCACAGAACAGCGTCGACGAGGTACGTGCAGTCATCGAGGAGGAGAATCCCGACCACATCTGCCTCGAGCTGGACAAGGGCCGCTACGAAAGCAAGACCAAGGAACAGAGCTACGCCAACATGAACCTGACCAAGGTTTTCAAGGAGGGCAAGACCTTCCTGGTTCTGGCCAACACCGCTCTCGCCTCATTCCAGAAGAAGATGGGAAACCAGACCGGTTCGGCTCCCGGAGAGGAGATCATAGGCGCCAGCAGGATCGCGGAGGAGAAGGGAATCCCCTATTCGTTCTGCGACCGCGAGATCACGACCACCCTCAAGCGCGCCTGGGCCAAGAGCAACCTGTGGAACAAGGCCAAGCTCATAGCCACACTGCTTTCCAGCGCCTTCGACAAGGAGGAGTTCAAGCCCGAGGAACTCGAGGAGCTCAAGAAGAGCGACACCCTCCAGGAGATGATGAACGAGCTGTCCAAGGAGCTTCCCGGTGCGAAGGAAGCCCTGATCGACGAGCGCGACCGCTACCTGGCCACCAATATCATGCAGGCTCCCGGCCGCAAGAAGGTCGCCGTCATAGGAGCCGGCCATGCGGGCGGAATCATCAGCACCATGGAGAAGCTCGAGAAGGGAGAACTCTCGACGGACCTGACCGAGATCTCCAAGGTTCCCAAGCCGTCCATCTGGGGAAAGGTAATAGGCTGGTCCATCCCCGTGATCCTCGTGGCCGTAATAGTCCTGGCAGGAGTGTTCAACGGCTTCCATGAGAGCCTCCGCTACTTCACCATATGGGCGTGCACAAACGCCGCCACGACGGTCCTGTTCAGCATCCTTTCGCTCGCCCATCCCCTCAACTGGCTCGTAGCCGCGGTGGGAGCGCCGATAGCCGTCCTCAACCCGGCCATAGGAGTCGGAGTGTTCACCGGAATAGTGGAAGCCACGCTGAGAAAGCCCGCGGTAAAGGACTTCGAGTCCCTTGCGGACGACATAGCCTCCTTCAAGGGCTGGTTCCGCAACCGCGTCCTCCACGCTTTCCTGATCTTCTTCACCACAAGCCTCGGAAGCATCCTGGGAACATTCGTCCTGTTCCCGATCATGCTGAGGGTTTTCGGCTGAGATTCAATTCACTGATTACCTGAACGTGAAGGCGTCCCTGACCTTTCGGCATCTCTTCAGAAGGATCCCCGTCTTCTCGAAGTTCATGCTCTCGGGAACCATGGCCTTGTCGAAGCCCATTTCGGAGGCCGCCTTCAGGCGTCTGTCCCCGTAGTTGACCGGTCTTACCTCGCCCGCAAGCGAAAGTTCTCCGAAGCTCACCATCTTCGAAGGCAGGTTCGTCTCGCTGAAGGCCGACCAGAGGGCCAGCGCCAGGGCGAGCTCCACCGAGACCTCGTTGACCTTGATTCCCCCGGCGACGTTCACATAGATGTCCTTGTCCGTCAGCCTGATGCCCGCATGGCGCTCCAGGATCGCGCAGACGCGCAGGACCCTTGAGGAATCTATCCTGTCCGAATATCCGCGGCTGTAGCCCGATTTCGCGTCCACAATCAAAGCCTGGAGCTCCACCAGGAACGTCCGGGTGCCTTCGGTTATGGCCGTGTAGGCTATTCCGGGAGGCAGCGTGGCCTCCTTGCGCTCCGAGATGAAGAAGCTCGCAGGGTCCTTGACCCCTTCAAGCCCTTCGCCCGTCATGGTGAAGATCCCGATCTCGTCCACCGACCCGAACCTGTTCTTGGCCGCGCGGATGAGCCTCACGCCCATGGAGGCCTGCTCGAAATACAGGACCGTGTCCACCATGTGTTCGATGATCTTCGGCCCCGCCAGCGTCCCCTCCTTGGTCACGTGTCCTATGAAGAAGACCGATGTCCCCGTGCTCTTGCACAGGGAGGTGATCTCCATGCAGCAGTTGCGGATCTGGGTCACCGATCCGGCCACGGAAGACAGCTCGTCGGTGGCCAGGGTCTGCAGCGAATCTATGACGGCGATCTGAGGTTTCTCGCGGCTGATGACGGACATGATCTTCTCGAGTTTTGTCTCGCAGAAGATGTTGATCGAACCCAGTTCGAGACCCAGCCTCTCTGCCCTCTGGCGCACCTGCGCCGCGCTCTCCTCGCCGGAGACGTAGAGGACCTTCCTGCGTGCCGAGCAGCCTGCCACGACCTGCAGAAGGAGCGTGGATTTTCCTATTCCGGGCTCGCCTCCGACCAGAACCGAACTGGCGCGGACTATGCCACCGCCCAGGACGCGGTCAAGCTCGGAGATTCCGCTCTCGAAACGGAACTCTGCTTCGTTCTTCACGTCCGCAAGAGACGTGGAATTGTATTGTAAGGAGTCCTTACCAACTTGTTTCTTTTCTTCTATCTTCTCTTCTGAGAAGGAATTCCATGAACCGCAGTCAGGACAGCGGCCAAGCCATTTGGAACTTGCGTATCCGCATTCCGAGCATACGAACTGTGTTGCCGCCTTCATAGTAATTCCTCCTTACAAACCGTTTTTTTCGAGGCTGATTAAAGCTTAACTGCAGAAAAGGGAAGGTGCAACGATTAAATTGTGTTGCACCCTCCTCCGATTCAGAAGTCCAGAAGCTCCACGTCGAAGATCAGATACGAATCCGGCGGGATGATCCCCGGGTATCCGTGGACTCCGTAACCCAGCTCGGGCGGGATTATCAGGGTCCTCTTCTCTCCCTTGGACATGGTCACAAGGGCTTCGTTCCACCCCTCTATGACCTGGCCGATCTTGAAGGAGGCAGGCTGTCCGCGGTGCACAGAGGAGTCGAACATGCGCCCGTCAAGAAGCGTTCCGGTGTAGTGGACGGTAACTACCTGTCCGTACTTCGGGAAGGCCTTTCCGTCGCCCTTCTTCAGGACCACGTACTGCAGTCCGCTGGGAGTCTTCACGGTGTTCGGCCAGCGGTTGGATATCTCAGCCTCCACCTTCTCGATCTCGGCTTTGCGGCGTTCCATGGCCTTTCTGGCGGCATTCTCCACCAGATCCGAGAAAATCTGCTTCGTGACCACGAATTTCTGCGCGTCTTCGCCGATTCTCTCGATCCTGATGGTGTTTATCATGTCTCCCTGCCGGATCGCGTTCACGACGCTCTGTCCTTCGACCACATGGCCGAAGACCGAATGCTTGTCGTTGAGCCACGGAGTCTTCACATGGGTGATGAAGAACTGGCTTCCGTTGGTTCCGGGACCTGCGTTCGCCATGCTGAGGACGCCGGGACCGTCATGGCGCAGCGAAGGATCGAACTCGTCGGGGAACGAATATCCCGGACCGCCGGTTCCGTCGCCCTTGGGGCAGCCGCCCTGGATCATGAAATTGGCTATGACCCTGTGGAAATTGAGTCCTTCGTAGAAGTTCTCGCCCGGATCCTCCATGTTCAGCT
>JAGABK010000105.1 GCA_017614625.1 Spirochaetales bacterium | reverse complement strand
GGCCGCAGCGGCAGCAAGTGGGTCGAGCAGGTCTGCAGGGATCTGGGGATCGAGACCCTCTCCAACCGCGTGGACATCGGAGTGCGCGTTGAGCTTCCCGCCTCCATCTTCTCCCACCTGACCGACAAGCACTATGAAAGCAAGATCGTCTACCGCACGGAGAAGTTCGAGGACAATGTCCGAACCTTCTGCATGAACCCCTACGGAATCGTCGTAAACGAGAACACCAACGGCATCGTCACGGTCAACGGACACAGCTTCGAGGATCCGAACCAGAGAACGGAGAACACCAACTTCGCCCTGCTGGTCTCCAAGCACTTCACCGAGCCATTCAAGGACAGCAACGGATACGGCGAAGGCATCGCAAGGCTCTCCAACATGCTCGGAGGCGGCGTCATCGTCCAGCGCTTCGGCGACCTCATCAGAGGAAGACGCTCCAACCACAAGAGGATCCAGGAAAGCTTCGTGCGCCCGACGCTCCAGGCCGAGCCCGGAGACCTGTCGCTGGTCCTGCCCAAGCGCATCCTCGACGGCATCATCGAGATGATCTACGCCCTTGACCGCATCGCACCGGGAACGGCGAACGACGATACCCTGCTTTACGGAGTCGAGGTCAAATTCTACAACATGGAAGTCAATGTGGACGATCATCTGCAGACCAAGTACGAAGGCCTGTACATGATCGGAGACGGAAGCGGAGTCACCCACTCGCTCTCGCATGCCTCGGCAAGCGGAGTCTTCGTGGCCCGCGACATCCTCCAGCAGCTCAGCTAGATTCCTTCTTCCCGTCCTTGCTGTCCTTCGCCGGAATCTGCACCATGATGACGGCGATGAACATCACCACGCAGCCTGCAGCCTCACGCATGCTCATCCTCTCGCCGAGGATGACGGCTCCGCCGAGCACGGCGAACACCGACTCCAGGCTCATAAGGATCGAGGCAACCGTCGGATCCGTGAACTTCTGGGCCACGATCTGAAGCGTGTAGCCTATTCCTCCCGAGCCCAGGCCGCAGAACAGAATGGGAATTGCGGCGGCCGTGATTGCGGCCCAGGTGGGCTTTTCCGTCAGAAGCGAGAAGACTCCCGAGATGAATGCCGTCACATAGAACTGTATGGCCGCCATGCCCACGGGATTGCCATTCTTGACGAAGCGGTCGCAGCAGATGATATGGAAGCTGAACAAGAGCGCGCAGATGCAGATGAGCCCGTCTCCGCGCGTTATGGTGAAGCCCTCGTTGATGCACAGCAGGTACATTCCGGCGATTCCCGCCGCTACTGCCAGCCAGACAATCAGCGGACAGCGCTTTCTGAACAGTATCAGGTTCAGGATGGGAACCAGCAGCATGTACATTGCGGTGATGAAGCCCGCCTTTCCGGCTCCGGTCTGCATCATGCCTATCTGCTGCAGCATTGTGGCGCTTGCAAGGCACAGGCCGCACAGGACGCCGCCCAGAATGGTGTTCTTCCTGAACGCGGCCCTGTCCGCCACCTCCTTGCCTTTTCCCAGGAAGACCAGCGGCGTGACCGCCAGTGCGGCGAGAAGCATCCTCGTGGAATTGAAGACTCCCGGCTCAAGGGTCTGGGCCCCCATCCGCTGGAAAGCGAACGACGTCCCCCAGATCATCGCGGTGACCAGAAGGAGGACGTTTCCCAGGAGCTTCTTGTTCTTCATCTCATTTGCCGTTGTTCCAGTAACCTGCGTGGACCTCTTCGACGGCCTTGCTGATCTCAGGGAACGGACCCAGGATCTCGATGGGCTTCTGGCCGGCGGCGATGATCGTCCTGCAGGAGATGTTGAAGGTCGGGTTCTTCTCGTCCGAACCTGTGAGCTCGAGGAGCCTTTCCTCGGTCAGGCCGTAGACGATGCGTCCGATGTTCGCCCAGTAGATGGCTCCGGTGCACATGCAGCACGGCTCGAACGTCGTGTACAGGGTGCATTTCCAGAGGAAATCCCTGCTGAAGGTCTGGCTTGCGCGTGAAGCGAGGGTTCTCTCGGCATGAGCCGTGGCGTCGTGCAGGTCCTTCTCTGCGTTTCCCTGCTCCATGACGATGTTTCCGTTCTCATCGACAAGCACACATCCGAAAGGTGTGTTTCCGGCTGCCCTTGCCTTGCGCGCCACTTCGTTCGCGGCGAGAAGATACTTGATGTGGTCCATTAACCAGTCCTCCGTGTCGTCAGATTACACAGCAATAATCTCACAGAACACGGGAATCTGACAAGGAGGGTCGGGCTCAGTAGCCTGCGTTCAGACGGCGGAGGATGTCACGGACCTTGTAGATCGCGTCCTCGATACGCCTCGAGGCGTCGGCTATTCGGCTCTGGACCAGAAGGTCGGCGAAGAAGCTGTCCATCAGGTCGAAGAAGGTCAGCAGTTCCCCGATGTCCACGTTCAGGTCGCACGAGACGTCGCGCAGCTCCCGGTTGAACACCTGGAGGTCGTACTTGGCCCTCTCGATGCAGCTTCTTGCGTTGTCGATCTTGGAATGCTTTATCAGGGATGAGAAGAAGCCTCCTCCCAGAAGGTCGTAGAATCCCCAGTTGCGTGCCTTGCGCAGCTCGTTCTGAGCGGCTGTGAGGCTGTCCAGCGCACGCTCTCCCGCGTAAATGGCTTCCTGCCGTTCTTTCTCGTTGTCCATGAGTCAAATATAACAAAGAAGACGGAAAGCGGAAACTTCAGCCGTCCTTCCTGAAAGGACAGCCCTCGCAGCCGGAGCAGTT
>JAGABK010000104.1 GCA_017614625.1 Spirochaetales bacterium | reverse complement strand
TAGACCGAGCCGCCCAGAACGTGTGCCAGCATGCTGACGATGATGTTCACCTGATACTGGACTTCCCTCACCCCGACGCTTCCGACGATGGGAACGATGTTGTGGTCCGATGAGAAATCGGTGACCGACTTGTCCACCATCTTCATGACCGTCCTGTACACGGTGGAGCCCCAGCCCACGCCGATGTTCTTCCGGCTCCTGAGTTCCGAGACCAGGATCTGGGAGGCGTAGTCGGAGATGTCCCCAACCCGTGCATCCGAGCTGCTCTTGCTGCTGGTCGTCGGGGCCACGTAGGCCTTCTCGATCCCGAGCACCTTCTCCAGCCTGGACGAAAGGCTCTCGATCGGCTCCGGCCTGACCACGGAGATCCTCACGATCCCGCACTCCTGGGCCTTCGCCAGGATCCTTGAGACCATGGGCCTCGAGAGGTTCATCCTTTCGGCGATGTCCTGCTGGTTGAGTCCGTCCTGATAGTACATCACGGCGACTGCATAGAAGAGCTCGGTGTCCGGTTTCATTATCTCAGCGCGCCGTCCAGCTCTTTGATGGTCTTTCTGATGTCCTTGCTCTGGAAGATGTTCCTTCCGAACGCAAGTCCCACGGCTCCCTTGGAGACGACTTCCCTGACAACCGAGACGATGTCGGCGTCCTTCGGTCCGCCTGCCAGGATGACCGGGACGGGACAGTTGGAAGTGACCTTGTCGAAATCAGGGCAGTAGAAGGCCTTGATCATGTCGGCTCCGAGCTCGGCTGCGATCCTTGCGCCGCTGGCCACGAGATTCGAGTCGTTGTTCCTGGTGTAGTCTGCCGAAAGAACCTCGGCGATGACGGGAATGCCCAGCTTGTGGTACTCCTCGCAGACGCGGGCGAGCTCGATTTCGCTCTCCATGTCCTTCGAACCGCCGATGACGAACATCACCAGCACGGCGTCCGCATCCAGCTGGGCGGCGAGCTCCGCAGAGGCGATTCCGTAGTGGACGTCCGAGTAGACGGTTCCGAGCATCGTTCCGCCGACTGAGCCCCTGAGGACGAGGACCTTGTCCTCTACCGACTTCGGGCAGATCCTGGCGAACATGCCGGGGTTCAGGATGAAACCGTCGACCTCGCTGTCCTTCAGCTCCCCGACGAGCCTGGGCGTATCCTCAAGCCCTTCCATGGTTCCGTAGATCTGCGGATGGTCGAAAGCCGCCAGGAAAAGCTTCCCGTCGTTCTTCAGCAATTTGGACATGCGTCTCTGGATTCCAGTCATATTCAATACTCCCTTCAGTTTAGAAAAAAATTTCAGAACATTTTTTCAATACGGACATTGTAATGCCCTTCCGGCGGATATGCAAACTTTTTCTGCGCGAATCCATGTATGGTTTTATATCTATACAAAAAGGCCCCGAGGTATTACCCTATGCGCGGAGGCTTGCATGCAGGTGATCAAGACTTCGAACCTCACGAAGTACTACGGGAAAGCAAGGGGAATCATCGGGCTCGACCTGACTGTCGAACAGGGTGAATGCTTCGGATTCATAGGACCCAACGGAGCCGGAAAATCCACCACGATCAGGACCCTTCTGGGGCTCATCGCCCCGACATCGGGCACTGCCAGTGTCCTAGGAAAGGACATAGTCACGCAAAAACAGGACATCCTGCGCGAAACGGGCTATCTTCCCTCGGAAGCCGTCTTCTACGGCGGCATGAAGGTCAAGGACATAATCAGGCTGTCTGCCGACCTGCGCGGCAAGGATTGCTCCAGGGAGGCGGCCGTCCTCTGCGAGCGTCTGGACCTTGACGTATCCCGCAGGGCCGAGGACCTCTCATTCGGAAACCGCAAGAAGGTCGCCATCGTCTGTGCCCTCCAGAGCGACCCCGCCCTTCTTATCCTGGACGAGCCCACCGGCGGACTGGACCCGCTGATGCAGCACGAGTTCTTCGAGATCATCCGCGAACGCAATGCAAAGGGAACGACGGTCTTCGTCTCAAGCCACATACTCTCCGAAGTGCAGAACAACTGCACCCGCGCCGCCGTCATCCGCGAGGGGCGCATGATAGCCTGCGACAACGTCGAGGCCCTGGGGCGCAGCAACGCCAAGCGCGTCTCGGTCTCCGGTTCCGTAGACCTTGCCGGACTCGAGGGGATCAGGGACCTCAGCATGCATGAAACGACCACGTCCTTCCTGTACAGCGGCGACATGAACACCCTGCTCCAGAGGCTCTCTCTGGGCAACGTGGCGGACCTCAGCATCTCGGAGCCCGACCTGGAGGAGATCTTCCTCCACTACTACGAGAAGGAAGGAGGTGCCGTATGACCATTGTCAGACATGAGCTCAGACTGGGCAGAAAGGCCTGGATAATCTGGACCGCTTCAGTGAGTTTCCTTCTGGTCGTCTGCATCTTCCTGTTCCCCGAAATGAAGGGCGAGATGGACAACATCAGCACCATGTTCTCCGACATGGGCTCCTTCACCGCCGCCTTCGGAATGGACAGGATGAACTTCGGAACGCTCGTCGGCTACTACGCCATTGAGTGCGGCAACGTCCTTGGCCTCGGCGGCGCCTTCTTCGCATCGCTGTGCGCCGCGGCCATCCTCTGCCGCGAGGAGAAGGAGCGCACCGCAGAATTCCTGCTCACCCACCCCGTGGGCAGGGTCCGCGTCATAACGGAGAAGCTGGCAGCCGTCCTGATCCAGGTCCTGGCCCTGAACGTGATCGTCTACGCCCTCTCCATAATCTCCATGGCGGCCGTAGGCGAAAGCATCCCCTGGAAAGAAATCACCCTCCTTCACCTTGCATTCCTGATCATGCAGATCGAGC
>JAGABK010000103.1 GCA_017614625.1 Spirochaetales bacterium | reverse complement strand
CACGAGTGCTCCGAGGGTCAGGCCGCTGAATCCGCTGAGGGCCAGCGCGGCTCCCGTAATTGCTATGAGGACGTAGCTGATGTTGCCCAGGTTGCCGTTGACCGGCATGATGATGTTGACGATCGAGTTGGCGTTCCTGGAGCTCTCGCAGAGCTTGTCGTTCAGTTTCTTGAACTCCTCGATGCTCTTCTGTTCATGACAGAAGACCTTCACCACCTTCTGGCCTTGCATCATCTCCTCGATGTAGCCGTTGACCGCGCCGAGGTCCTTCTGGCGCTGGATGAAGTACTTGCCGGAGATCGAGCTCAGTTTGGCGGTGACCTTGATGCTTATGAAGACCATCAGTACCGACAGGATGGTGAGCGGAATGCTCAGGACCAGCATGCTGACGAATGTGGAAATCAGCGTGATGGAGGAGCTGAACAGCTGCGGGATGCTCTGGCTTATGACCTGCCTGAGGGTGTCTATGTCGTTGGTGTAGACGCTCATGATGTCGCCGCGGGTGTGGGTGTCGAAGAACTTCAGCGGCAGGCTCTCCATCTTGTTGAAAAGCTCGACCCTGAGCTTCTTGAGCGAACCCTGGCTTACGCTGACCATGATCCTGTTCATGCTGTAGTTGCAGGCGATTCCCACGACCATGACGCACGCAAGCGACATGAGCTTTCTCGCAAGGGGAGAGAAGTCAGGGTCAATCTTTCCGATCATGGGCAGGATGTATGTGTCGATGAGCGTCCTTGTGAAGAGCGTCATTGTGAGCGTCGCAAGTGCGGAGGCCACTATGCAGAGGAGGACGATCAGGTATGCGAACTTGTATTCCTTCAGGACATACTTCATTACGCGGATGATGGGCTTGAAGGCTCCCTTCTGGGGTTTGACCATCATGCCTCTGGGAGGGCGCTCCGGGCGCTGCGGTTTTCTGTCGTTGCTGTCGCTCATGTCCGTCCTCCTCAGTTCATCTTCTCGTCGAAGTCGGCTTCGCTGTGCAGCTGCACTTCGCAGATCTCACGGTATATCCCATTGCTCCTGAGCAGGTTCTCGTGCGTGTCGAAGCCGTTGATGCGGCCGTTGTCCAGGACGATTATCCTGTCGGCGTCCTGTACGCTTGAGATGCGCTGCGAGATTATCAGCTTGGTCGTGTCGGGAATGTACTCCCTGAAGGCCTTGCGGATGCGCGCGTCGGTGGCGGTGTCCACGGCGCTGGTCGAGTCGTCCAGGATCAGAACCTTGGGGCTCTTGAGCAGGGCGCGCGCTATGCAGATGCGCTGCTTCTGGCCGCCGGAGACGTTGGTGCCTCCCTGTTCGATCTTGGTGTTGTAGCCGTCGGGCATCTGGCTGATGAAGTCGTCCGCGCAGGCGAGGACGCAGGCCTTGCGGCACTCCTCCTCGGTGGCGTCCTCCTTGCCCCAGCGCAGGTTCTCCAGTATCGTGCCGCTGAACAGCTCGTTCTTCTGCAGGACCACGGAGACCTCGTTTCTCAGGACCTCCAGGTCGTAGCTGCGCACGTCCTTGCCGCCGACCCTGACCGAGCCTCCGGTGACGTCGTAGAGGCGTGAGATCAGGCTCACCAGTGTGGACTTTCCGCTTCCGGTTCCGCCGATGATTCCGACGGTCTCACCTGACTTTATGTGCAGGTCGATGCCGTTGAGGGTGTTCTCTCCGGTGCCGTGCCTGTATGCGAAATCGACGTTGTCGAAGTCGATCGAACCGTCGGCGACGACGGTCTCGGGATTCTCGGGATTTGTGATATCGGCCTGCTCGTTGAGGACCTCGACGATGCGCTTTGCCGCCGCCAGGCTCATGGAGAGCATGACGAAGACCATGGAGACCATCATCAGGGACATCATCATGCTCAGGACGTAGCTGAAGAGCGAGGTGAGGTTGCCGGTGGTCATGGTGCCGATGACGATAAAGTGGGCGCCGAACCAGGACAGCAGGAGCATGGAGGAGTAGATGACGGTCATCATGATGGGGCCGTTGAAGGCCAGGATGCTTTCGGCCTTGACGGAGAGCGAGTAGATCATCCAGGCAGCCTTGCCGAACTTCTCCTTCTCGAAGTCCTCGCGGACGAAGGCCTTGACCACGCGGATGCCGGTGACGTTCTCCTGGATGCTGGCGTTGAACTCGTCGTATTTTTCGAACATCTTCTTGAAGACCGGCATGACCGAGCGCATGATGGCGATGATTCCGATCGTCAGCACCAGAAGGGCGCAGAGGAAGATCAGCGTCAGGCGCACGTTGATCGTGAAGCACATGACCATGCTCAAAACCAGCATCAACGGGGCGCGGACGGCGATGCGCATGGTCATCTGGAAGGCGTTCTGGATGCTGGTGACGTCGGTGGTCATCCTAGTGACCAGACCGGCCGTGGTGAATTTGTCGATGTTGGAGAACGAGAAGGTCTGGATGTTGCGGTACATGGCCGCGCGCAGGTTGGTGGAGAATCCGGTGGACGCCACGGCCGCGGTCTTTCCGGCCTTGATTCCGAAGTAGAGGCTGATGAAGGCCAGGGCGAGCATTATGCCGCCGTAGAGGAAGATGTTTCCCATGTTGCCCTGGGAAATGCCCCTGTCGATTATCATTGCCGTAACGTATGGTATCAGGATTTCCATCAATACTTCGGCGGCTGTGAGCACCGGCGTGAGGATGGCGTATTTCCTGTATTCCCCGATTTTTCCCAAAAGAGTCTTTATCATCCCGTCTCCTGCGAATATACTTTGATTAAACATAGATGAATATAATTAATCCGGCTTGTCTGGGCAATAGGAGGTCTTTATGAAGAGCGTTCTTTGTTTCGGCGATTCAAACACATGGGGAGCGAATCCGAACGGTGTCGATGCAAGATGGCCGCGCGACGTCCGCTGGACGGGAGTCCTGCAGAAACTGTTGGGTGAGGAATACTATGTGATCGAGGAGGGCTACAACGGACGCACGACTGTCCCCACCGACTTTTCCGACAGATTCAGATGCGGCATCGAGGGGATCCAGGCGGTAATGAAGACCCACTATCCGCTTGATATGGTCGTCATGATGCTTGGCACCAACGACCTCCATTTCAACTACGCAACCAACGCCAAGCTTTCGGCCGATTTCGCAGGACGTGTCATCAAGAAGCTCAGAGGCTGGTGCATGGAGACCGGAAACAGGATTCCGGAGATACTTCTGGTCTCGCCCATCCGGATCGGCAAGGATGTCGAGAACAGCATTTTCTGGGGCTTCAACTACAACTCCTACAAGGAGAGCCTCGAGTTCCCGAAGTGGTACTCGAAGGTCGCTCAAGCGCTGAAGTGCCATTACTTCGACGCGGCCACCGTCGCAGGACCCGGTCCGGACCAGATCCATATCGACAGCGACGGCCACAGGGCCCTTGCGGAGGCTCTGGCGGTGAAGGTGAGGGAAATTCTTCCGTAAGTCAGCTGTTCCGCCCGGCTGCGTTCTCCGCGGCCTTGAGCGCACGTCCCACATACTTCACGAGTGTGTCCGATGAGTAGTATCCGATATCCTCATGTGCAAGACGCCCTGCAATCTGATGCAGCAGGACGGCATTCTGAGCTATCGAATATGCGTTTCTTTCCTTGAGTCTCGCTGCCAGCGCAGCTGTAATTCCTGCAAGCACGTCGCCTGAACCCGCGACGCCGAGGGACGGATTGGCGCCGTCGTAGACGGAGAGCTTTCCGTCCGCCGCGATCCAGACGGTGTCCGATTTGTATACGATCACGGAACCGGTCTTTTCCCGCAAGTCTTCCAGCGATGCCGGAAAGGATTGCGTCGTGTCTGCGAAGGCCTTTGCCAGGGCTTCGAACTCTCCGGGGTGGGGAGTGAGGATGCAGTTTCCGTTTCCGGTCAGCCCCAGTCTTGCGAAGGCTCGGATTCCGTCCGCGTCAATGACAAGGCGCTTTGCCTTCGCCAGGGCCTTGGGGAGCACGTCGTCGTGGTTCTTTCCCATGCCCGGTCCGATGAGAACCGAGTCGAATCCATCAAGGTCGGAAACATCCCCGTATGTGGTGACCATGGCGGAGGGGACCGCCTTGCAGATCATGGGAATCAGCTTTTCTTCCGTGAATACGGTCACAAGGCCCGCGCCGCTGCAGAAGGCGGCCTTGGTTGCAAGCACCACGGCTCCGGTGAATCGTCCGCTTCCTCCTATGACCGCGATGCTTCCCCTGGTTCTCTTGTATGCGTTGCGCGGCAATGCCGGTATGTCGAGGTCGCTTGGCTGGAGGATTCTTGCCTGGGAAGAAGGATTCTGCATGACAATAGGGTAGCAGATATCGGTTTGATAAGAAAGGTGTTTCGCGGTATAGTGGGGTTATGGGAATCGCTACAATGATTTACAGGAAGTCGTTTGTCAGGCGCTATGACGACGACGGGATCATCCATTATTTCTCATACAGGGATTTCGAGGGGCTGCAGGCCAGGCCTGTGTCTTTCAGGACGCCGCAGGACACCGTTCTGCGCGGCTATCTGTATTCCTACGAACCGGTCGCAAAGCCTGAGCAGCTCGTGGTCGTCTGCCACGGAATGGGCGGGGGACACCGTTCCTACATGAGGGAGATCGAGCTCATCTGCAGACAGGGTTATCAGGTCCTCTCCTATGACGTCACCGGATGCTGGGAGTCGGAGGGAAAGGACATCCGCGGCCTGTCCGAGAGCATCAACGCCCTTGTCTCGTGCCTTGACTTCGTGTACGCCTCCGCAGAGCTTTGCGGCAGGAAGCTGCACATCATAGGACACTCCTGGGGCGGATTCGCCGCGGGCAACATCCTGAACTTCAGGCAGCAGAACATATGCTCGGTCACGGTCATCTCCGGTTTCGCGAGCATCATCCAGTTCAGCGAGGCCGGTTTCGGCTCCCCGATGAAGAAGATCATAAAGCCCGTCCTCAGGTACGAGAGGTCCATCAATCCCAGGTACGCCGATGCCTGCTGGCTCGACTGCATGAAGGACACCTCCGTCAGGGTTCTCCTTGTCCATTCGAACGACGACAAGGTGGCCGACATCAGCACGGGCCTGGGCTACGTGCGCGCCAACATCGACAACCCCAACGTCGGCTGCCTCGAGGTCAGCGGCAAGTTCCACAACCCCAACTACACGACAGACGCCGTGACCTACATGCAGCAGGTCTTCGGCACCTACGAGGCCATGGTCAGGGACAAGAAGTTCAAGTCCGAAGAAGAGAAGAAGGCTTTCATGGACGACAAGGACTTCATGCGCATGACCGAGCAGGACCCCGAGGTCTGGAAGGCCATCTTCGATTCCATGGAAGCCTCATGTCCGGGCGCGGAGAAGGCCTGATGGACGGACGTTTCGAACGCACCGCCATGATATTGGGCGAAGAGGGTCTTGAAAGGCTCGCCTCGCGCCGTGTGATCGTATTCGGCGTAGGCGGCGTCGGCGGACATGCCGTGGAGGCCCTTGCACGCTCCGGGGTGGGATCGATCGACCTCGTTGACCCCGACACCGTCAGCCTTTCGAACCTCAACCGCCAGATCGTCGCCCTTCAGTCCACCGTCGGCAGATACAAGGTCGATGTCGCCAAGGACCGCATCCTGGACATCAATCCGTCATGCTCCGTGACGGTCCGCAAGGTCTTCTTCATGCCCGAGGACCACGGCGGGATAGACCTTGCCTCGTACGACTATGTGATAGACTGCATCGACACTGTCACCGCGAAAATCGAGCTCATCTGCTGCTGCAAGGCCATCGGTGTGCCTGTGATAAGCTGCATGGGGACGGGGAACAAGGTTGACCCGACGAAGCTCCAGGTGGCCGATATCTCCAAGACGAGCGTCTGTCCGCTGGCCCGTGTCATGAGGGCCGAGCTGAGACAGCGCGGGGTCAACCATGTGCGCTGCGTTTTCTCCACCGAGCAGCCTGTGGCTTCTGCCGTGGTGTCCGACGGTTCGGGCTCGCGCCATGCCCCGGGAAGCACCGCGTTCGTACCTGCTGCTGCCGGTCTGCTGCTGGCCTCGGAGGTCGTTCTTGACCTGTCCGGATTCCGATTCCACGAAGAATAGATGGTCTTGCCCCGCAATCGGTGATAGAATTGTCTCAAGAGGAGAAAAACACCATGAGAAAAATCTTTGCTCTGCTTATTGCCGCCGTTTCACTGGCGTTG
>JAGABK010000102.1 GCA_017614625.1 Spirochaetales bacterium | reverse complement strand
AGTCGCGCTCGCGGACGCGGTCGATCTTCAGGAAGATGCCGATTCCGTAGTTCACATGGACCACGTAGTCGCCCTCGTGCAGCTCAACGAAGCTGTCCAGGACCGATGTCTGCGTGTGCTGCAGCGTCTTGAGGACCTGCTTCTTGCGTCCGAATATCTCGTTCTCGCAGAAAACAATGAAGCGAGAGCTGCGGATTGAGAAGCCTCCCGAGAGGTTGCCCACGATGTACTCTATGCCCTCGTAGGCGCTCAGCATCGTCTCAAGCCTCTGCTTCTGCACCACGGTGGAGACGCAGATCTTTATGTCCCAGCCGTCGCCGGTAAGGCCGTCGAGGTCCTGCTTGAAGAAGGTGAAGTTGCCGAAATACGAGCGCGGGCCGTCTATGTCGAACCTGTACGCCCCGGGCGTCTGGCCGGCGATGTCCAGAACCGTCATGCTGCCGCTTCGCGAGCCGTAGAATGATTCGAAGTCGAAGAGCATGTCCGTCGGATGCACGGCGTTGTGGTCGGCCTGGTAGGCGTGGCGGTAGAGGCTCTTGGCCTCCAGCTGGAGGCTGCGGAAGCTGCTTTCAAGGCGCTTGTCGCCCACGAAGATGAAGTAGTCGTCCGGGCTGATGTATTCGGAAATCCCCTGCGGGATGACGGCACAGCCGTCGTCCTGGGCCATGATGCGCACCGTAACGTGCCCCAGCTGCTTGGTCACCTGTTGGCTCAGCGGCTCGTAGCGGCAGATGCGCTCCACCCTGTCCCAGTCGAGGTATATGCGCACGGGAAGGTCCTCCCCGTAGGGGAAGATGTCCAGGACCTCGCCGCGCAGGGTGAACTCGCCCGGCATGGTTGTGTTGGGGCTGCGGAAGTAGTTGCCCTTGGAGAGGCGGTCGGCCACCTCCATGGTGTCCAGGCTCTGGTTGGCCTTGATCGTCAAAGAAGATGATGCCACGGCGTTCTTTCCGGGCACCGGAGAGCAGAAGGCGCGGATGGATGTGACAATGAGGGTCTTTCCGCCCAGGCTCAGGTTGCCCAGCACCCTTATCTGCTCGTACTCCTTGGAGGAGCCCTCCCACGCCGAGTAGAGCACGCGTCCGGAGGTCGGGAGAAGCGTCACCGGAAGGCCCTTGACCATGCCGTTGTCGCCGTAGATGGTGCGGGCCATCTCCTCGGTCGGACACACGATCCAGGTGTTCCCCTTCACGCTTTCGGCCATCAGATGGGCGCACTGAAACAGCGGAAATCCGTCTAGGCCCTCCGCTTTGATGTTGCTTTTCCTGTCCGCGGCGAACGCCCTGAAGGCGTCGCTTCTCCTTATATACGATTGCAGGGTCTGCATCACAGCCAAGTTAACACGAAGAGACAGATGAATTCAAGATGAAAGGTGTTCAGGACTGGGCCTTGGCAGCCAGGCTCTCGATCTCCTGGACGAACTGCTCCACGTTGTCGAAGGCGCGGTAGACGGACGCGAACCTGATGTAGGCGACCTTGTCCACCTTGTACAGGTGCTTGAGGGTCTCCTCTCCGATTGCGGCGCTGGTGATCTCATGGCGCGGGCCGGCCTGGATCTTGATGGCCTCCTCTATCTCGCTGATGAGGTTCTCGATCGTCTCGGCGCTGATGTTCCGCTTGTCCGTGCAGATGCGGATTCCGCGCTCAATCTTCGAGATGTCGAAATGCTGGTAGTCGCCGTTCTTCTTGATGACGGTGATGGGCTTGTCCTCCACGCGCTCGTAGCTCGTGAAGCGGTACCCGCATTTGAGGCACACGCGGCGCCTTCTCATGGCGCTGCCGTTGCTTGTCGTCCTCGTCTCAAGGACCTTGTCTTCTGTTTCCCCGCATACCGGACATCTCATAGTGTTGAATCCGCTCCTTGTGAGGATGATTCTACACTACAACAGAGCATAGTGTCCAGTCTTTTTGTAAGTCCTTATAAAAACTTCACGAAAACACTAGAAAAACGGCCCGAAAACGGAAAACATGCTTTAATAAACGTTTTTCTTGTTATTTTCCGACATATCGTGTTACGATATTAACAAGTACAGGAGGCGCGCATGGCTGAGTCCGTAAGCAGGAAGGTCAGGGAGATCGTGGACAAGACCCCGTTTCTGAGGGACATCCTCAGGAAGGGCTTTCTCAATTATTCCAACTTCGCCGGGAGCATAATCGACGAGGTCTCCATGGACTGCGACAAGCCGGTCAAGGAATCGGCCATCATCATGGCCCTGAGGCGCTACGGCACGGACCTGCAGCACGACCCGGAGAGCGTGACCACGGAGAACCTCAAGTACACCATAGTCATGCACACCAACATCGCATACCTGGACTTCGTCTACTCGCCCGACCTGGTGCAGCAGATAGGCTCGCTGTACCGCCTTGCGGCCAAGAACGGGGCCAACGACTTTCTGAACGTGCTGACGAGCTCAGACACCATCACCATCTGCGCGGCCGAGTCCCTTCTGCCGGCGATCGAGGAAATCACCAAGAACGGCACCCTCCTCTACCGCCAGGAGGACATGGTGGCCCTCTCAATGGTCTGGGGCTCGCCCGAGATCCAGAACCCGGGCATCGTGTACGAATCTGCGCGCCGCCTTGCGTGGAACAGCATCAACGTCCTTGAGATCTTCTCGACGGTCACCGAGCTTTCCTTCGTCATCAAGCGTACGGACAGCTTCGAGGCCTACAGGGTCCTGCAGGACCTCCAGCGCTCGAAATAAAGAGTACTCTAATTACAAGTATTAAGAAGACTTACTCCTGAATGGCGTCGAACCACTTGCCGGTGAGCGAGCGCTCTATGCTCTCGTTCAGGTGCTCCGGCCTGAGGATCTCGTTGCCACAGTCCAGGCAGAAGTTGTCGCTCATGCCCGAGATGTAGTCGAACACGATCCTGTCCAGGTTTCCGTCATGCTGCATGTAGGCGTCCTTCTTCTCCACAACGTAGTTGAAGAAGCCGGCGCTGAGCATGTTTCCCTCCTGCAGGTAGGCGTCCTTGTCGAAACCGTTCTTGTTCAGCAGGTCCGTCAGGTAGCCGTAGATCAGCCCCACCAGGCGCCTGAAGTACTTCTCGTAGCCCTGGAGCATCGGCGAAAGGTAGATGTGCTTGTAGTTGAACTCCTTCATCAGGCGCATGGCCTCGTAGACCTCCTCGCTGAACGCGATGCAGCCCTCCTTCTCGGAATTCTCGATGATGTCCTCCACCAGCGTGTTGATTATCTCGCCGTTGGTCGCTCCCAGGACCTTAGTGCACACCGCCGGCACCTCGTCCTTGCGGATGATTCCCAGCCTCACGGCGTCCTCGTAGTCACGACCCAGATAGGCGATCTGGTCCGAGAACCTCACCACGCAGCCCTCCCAGGTCGATGGCCTTATGCCGTTCTTGGTCACGATGGCCGACAGGTCCTTGACCCTGAAGTCCGGGGCGATGGTCCTGATGAAATGCTCGCCGCAGTGGCTGATGATGCCGTCGCGCACCGCGTACGTCAGGTTCAGATGCGAAAGGAAGTCCACGACGCGCAGTCCGTTGACCTCGTGCTCGAACGGCGGGAAGCCGTTGGCGACCATCAGGTCCGAGAGGATGTGCTCGCCGATATGGCCGAACGGGGTGTGGCCCAGGTCGTGGCCGACGCCGATGGCCCAAGCCAGCTCGTCGTTCAGACCCATCGCCCTGCAGATGGTGGTGGCGATCGATGCGACGTGGAGGACGTGCTCCATGCGCGTGCAGATATGGTCGTTGCTAGGTGCGAAGAACACCTGCGTCTTGTGCTTGAGGCGTCTGAAGGGAGAGCTGTGGAGGATCGCCGTGGTGTCCCTGTAGTAGGGAGACCTCACGTCCTCGCCCATTCTGGATCTCATCCTCGACTGGAGGACTTCCTCAGGTATCTCGTTTTTGAAAGCCATTTGCATTTCCCCTATTTCACCGTTTGTGCGACTATGATATCATGATAAGAGCTTAACATCCATAAGTGCGGGGGCTCATGTCGGACTTTATCTATCCGCTTGCGACAGTTGTACTTGATTTCCTCTGTGCGGTCATCTGCATAAGGCTCATGATCTCCAGGCGCCGCTTCGTCTGGTTCATTCCGCTGGTCATGAGCATGGCCCTTCTCTTCGGAGGAGCCGTGTGCCTTGCCGCCGCCGTCTCGGTCACCGCCGGAAGGATCCTGGGACAGAGGATCAGCAGCTACATGGCCTACTTCATCTTCGGCGCGTCCGTGCTCTGGACGCTGACGATGATCGCCTTCGCAGCCGTGACGGACAAGGAGAAGCGCGCATCGCGCGAGTCCAAGCGCGCCGAGAACGAGGCCGCCTACATCAGGAGAAAGGCCGCCGTGAACACCAGGGCCACCGGAGTCTCCAAGGTGAAATCGCTCGAGGCCGCCGACAAGGCGGTGAGGAAGAACCTGGACCTCTACGACGCCGGACCGCTTCCCACAGTCAGGGTGAAACGCACCGTCTGACCGTTTTTCAACCTTTTGTTTCAAAAATCCCCATTCCGTGATATAATCGACAGATACGCATGTCATGGAGGGGTGAATGAACAATACTGAAGACAGACCGCTGATAGTCCAGAGCGACCGTTCGCTCATGCTCGACGTCCATTCGCCCAGCGCAGATTCCTGCCGCAACAGCATCATGGCCTTCAGCGAGCTGGTCAAGGCGCCCGAACACGTGCACACCTACGCCATAAGCGCCATCTCGCTCTGGAACGCCGCAAGCGCCGGCCTCTCGGCGCAGGAGATACTGGCAAGACTGGACAGCTGGACCAAGTTCCCCGTCCCGGAGAACGTCAGCTCCTACATCACCGACATCACATCCAGATTCGGAAAGCTCGTCCTCGTCCCCGGAGACGGAACACCCTACCGTCTTGAGGTGAAGGACCCCTTCATTGCCAAGGTACTTGCATCCGACAAGACCCTTTCCGGCCTTCTGCACCGCACGGATGAGAAGGATGTCTTCTCCGTCTCCCTCTACGACCGCGGAACTGCCAAGCTGGAGCTCATCCGCCGCTCCTACCCCGTAGACGACAGGATCCCCATCTCCGCACCGGAGAACGTGCCCATGAAGATGAAGGCCTCTCTTCGCGACTACCAGAGCTTGGCCGTGGATTCGGTCCTGGGCGACATGGGGCCGGGCACCGGATTCGGCACGGTGGTCATGCCCTGCGGAAGCGGAAAGACCGTCGTGGGACTTGGCATCATGGAGAGGCTGAGAACCCGGACCCTCATCCTCTGCCCCAACGTCGTGGCAGTAAGACAGTGGATCAACGAGATAAAGGCCAAGACGGACATCCCCGAGGACATCGTCGGCGAATACTCCGGCGAGAAGAAGGAGATAAGGCCGGTGACCGTGTGCACCTACCAGGTCCTCACCTACCGCTCGCAAAAGACAGACGAATACGAGCACATGAAGACAATCATGGAAGGCAACTGGGGCCTTGTGATCTACGACGAGGTCCACATGCTCCCCGCTCCGGTGTTCAAGATCACAGCCGAGCTGCAGTCGGTCTACAGGATAGGACTTACGGCCACGCTCATCCGCGAGGACGGTCGCGAGGGCGACGTCTTCAGCCTTGTGGGCCCCAAGCGCTATGACATCCCGTGGACCGACCTGTCCAGAAAGGGCTGGATAGCCAACGCCTACTGCATCGAGGTCAGGATCCCGCTACCGGATGACCTGGAACTTCCCTACGCCGTGGCCCAGCGGCGCGAGAAATACCGCCTGGCGAGCACCAATCCGCGCAAGGAGACCGTCCTGGAGGCCCTTCTGGCCAAGCACAAGGGCGACAGCATTATCATCATCGGCCAGTATCTGGACCAGCTGAAGCAGGTCCACAAGACCACCGGCTACCCCATCATCACCGGAAGCACCTCCAATGCCCGGCGCGAGGAGCTCTACTCCCTCTTCCGAGAAGGCAAGGAGAAGGTCCTCATAGTCTCAAAGGTGGCCAATTACGCCATCGACCTGCCGGACGCCTCCGTGGCCATCCAGATATCGGGCACCTTCGGCTCAAGACAGGAAGAGGCCCAGCGGCTGGGAAGGATCCTCCGGCCCAAGAAGAAGAGCAGCTTCTTCTACTCCGTGATATCGAAATACACCGTCGAGGAGGAGTTCTCGGCCAACAGGCAGAAGTTCCTCATCGAGCAGGGATACAGCTACCAGACGAGGGAAATCGGATGAACGCCAACGAGATCTTCACCGACTATCTGAACTCGCTCGACGACCCCTACTACTTCCTCGTCGCGAACCTCGTTCTGGGCAGGGTCCAGACGCCCTACCACAAGCCGGTCCTCAACGGCAAGATACTCTCCTTCCTGCTCAACGCTCAGAACCGTGCGAACATCTGCGCCTCCCTGGATCAGGCCGATGTCAGATACCTCTCCTTCCTGCGCCTTGCAGGCAGGGTCAGCCCCTCGGACGTGCACGCGTTCTTCTCGGACGACAGCTATCCCGTCCTCCTGACGGCCCTGGCCAACCTGCGCGACAGGTTGCTTGTCATAGGCTCCGAGAACGAGATCTTCATCAACCCCGTCCTGGCCGACGACCTGGACAGGTATCTCGATCCCGACGCCGTCCTGGGAGAAGACCTCGGAACCGCCGGCGGCTTCCCGCACGTGGACAGGAACGTCGTCTTCGCCATGCTGAACCTGCTTTCCAACGGCAGCGTCCCCACCCGCGAATCGAATGCACACCACTTCCTCAAGTCCGGACGCCTGCAGTCCGTCTTTCCCCAGTTCCCGGCCGATGACATAGCGCTGGTCTTCAAGCTGCTGCGCGCCCTTTTCGTCTCAAGCGGAGCTACGATCGTGGAAGAAGGAAGATTCATAATTGACAGAACCGCCGCCCGCGGGCTTCTGGAGTCCGACGTCCTGAACCTCGCCGTCCGCTGCGCGGGACTTGAACACGGCGCTTCCATCGCCTCCTTCCTGGGAATCCTCAGGACCCACAGCATCGTAAAGGACGCCGCCGCAAGGCTGCTCAGGATAATGATGCGCACGGACGAGGAGACTGCGAACGATGTCCTGAAACTGCTTGAATGCTTCGGAATCCTCCATGAGAGCGGCACTTCGGTACATTTCAACGAAACCGCATTCGCTCCTGCCGAAGGGCGCTCTCCCATCCATGCGGACACCGACATGGCCGTCTCGTACTTCGGAGTCCCCGATGCGGACGACATACTCTTCCTCTTCGCAGACATAGTCATCTGCGACAAGCTGGTGACCTACAGATTGAGCAAGGACAGCTTCCAGCGCGCCCTGGAGGCCGGCATAGATGCAGGTGAAATCCGCAGCTATCTGGGCGAAGCGGCTCCCATCTTCCCTCTTGAACAGTGGGAGAAATCGCTTTCGAGGATCAGGCTGTATGACGGGATACTGCTGAGGTGCGACCCGCAGGTCTTCAGGATCGTCACGGGCCATCCCAAGCTTCAGGAGCACATAGTCTCCGTCGCCGGAGACGGCATGATAGTCATGGACAGAAGGACCTTCCGCCAGTGGCAGGAGATTTTGGCCTACTCGCTGGACATGGACCACCTTCCCATACCCGAAGGCGCGATACGTATATCGGATTCGGACAGCAACGAAGCCCCGCAGACCTTCGCGCTTCCGGAAAAACCGTTCGTGAAGAACGCCGAAACAGCCGGACCGGACAGTGCCGCCCTGAAGCAGGAGCTTCTGGACGAGGCTCAGAGACAGGGATGCCTTACGGAAGACGTCAAAGCGCTTATCGACGGACGCCTCATAGTCTCCAAGGACCAGATTGGAAAGAACTTCAGGTTCGCCACCAGGGCAAGGATCGGAGGCTTCGACTACAGCGCAAAGGTCGCGGCCCTCAAGAGGCTTCTCAAGGGCGGCGCCACCCTTCTGGAACTTGAACTGACCGACGGAATGATAGTTGCCATGCCCATCGACATGATCAAGGACAGCAGCGGCAAGGATATCCTGCGTGTGAAGGTTCTTCCGGGAAACGGCGAGCGCGGCATTCCGGTCTCGTCCGTGTTCATGGCCACCGAGATGCGCTGGAGCCTAGCCTAGGCTTCGGAGCCGAACTCCTTCTCGTATTCATCCGACTTGTCTATCCACTCCAGCTCAAGGGCGTTCTTCTCGTCCTCGAGTACGGCCTTCTCCTTGACAAGCTTTCCGATCTTCTCGGCGTTGCTGTAGTTCTCGGCAAGGTTCATCAGGGCGTTGACCTCGGAGATCCTCAGCTCCAGGTCGTCAACCTGCTTCATCAGGCTCTCGAGCTCGCCCTTGAGCTTGTTGCGCCTGTTGCGCAGCCTGTTGGCCTCGGACCTGTCCATGACCGCAGGTTTCCTGTCGAAGTTGAAGGAAGCCCTGAAGGCCTCGTCGGAGGCCTGAACGTCCTGTTTGGGCGCGTTTACGGATGGGAAGCCGTTCTTAAGGACATCGTTCTTCTGCGAACCGGGACCCGTGGGGATGCCCAGACGCTCATCCAGCTTCCACTGGAAGTAGTCGTAGTCGCCGTTGAAGAACTCAGGCGCGCCTTCGGAGAGATAGAGGATCCTGTCGGCCAGGGCGCGGATGAAATAGGCGTCGTGGCTTACGAAGATTATGGTGCCCTTGTAGTTCTGCAGGGCGTTCAGGAGCATGTCCTTGGAGTTGATGTCCAGATGGTTGGTCGGCTCGTCGAGGATCAGGAGGCTCGCAGGCTGCAGAAGGATCTTCAGCAACGCCAGGCGCGACCTCTCCCCTCCTGAAAGCACGCTGGCCTTCTTGTGGATGTCGTCGCCGGAGAACAGGAACGAACCCAGCGCGTTGCGGATGGCGCCCTCGGAGCCGTAGGCCGAGACCTGGTCGAAGACCGTTCCGCCCATATCCAGCGAATCGGCGGTGTCCTGGGCGTAGTAGCCCACCTTCACGCCCGTTCCCAGGCGCGCGATGCCCTCGATATCGGAATCCTGCCCCGCGATGATGCGGAGCAGCGTGCTCTTTCCAATTCCGTTGTGTCCCGTCACGGCCAGGCGCTGGCCCTTGTTGACCACCATGTCGAACCCGCTGAACACCACCTGGGACCCGTATTTCTTCGTGAGGTTCTCAATAACGACCATGTCGTTCGGGCTGTGGGGCGGCTCGGGGAACGAAAAGCGCAGAGTCTTCAGATGGCTGGGAACCACCACCGGCTCTATCCTGTCCAGCGCCTTGATGCGGCTCTGCACCTGCTTGGCCTTGGTGGCCTTGTAGCGGAAGCGCTCGATGAACTGCTCCGTGCGCTCGATCTCCGCCTGCTGTTTCTGGTACGCCGCCTCAAGCTGCTGGATCTCCAGGCGTCTCTGGTTCTCGTAGAACGTGTAGTTTCCGCTGTAGCGCGTCAGGCGGGCGTTGAAAAGCTCGTAGACCTCGTTGACCGTGTCGTCCAGAAAGCCCTTGTCGTGGCAGACCAGAAGCACCGAGCCCTTGTAGCTCTTGAGAAAGCTCTCCAGCCACACGCGCGCCTCAATGTCCAGATAGTTGGTCGGCTCGTCCAGCATCATCAGGTCCGGGCTCTCGCACAGCACCTTGGCCAGGGCGATCCTCATCTGGTAGCCGCCGGAGAACTCACTGCAGGGACGGCTCAGGTCCTTCTGCGTGAGACCCAGGCCCTTGGAGATCTCGGAGATCGTCCTCTCCCTGTCGTACCAGTCCGATGCCAGAAGGCTCTCCTGAAGCTCGTGCAGCTCCATAAGAAGCGCATCCGTATGGCTCGTGGTCAGAAGGCTCTCGATCTCGTGCTGGCGTTCCAGATTGGTCCGGAAGCGCTCGAAGCCCTTCTCTATCTCCTCGTAGACCGTGTTGTCCTTCAGGACTATGTCGCTCTGGGGCAGATAGGATATCCTCATGCCCTTGGTCTTTGTGATCGAACCTGCGTCGCAGGGCATCAGGCCCGCGATGATCTTCATGAGCGTGGACTTGCCCTCCCCGTTTCCGCCGGCGAGAGCGGCCCGGGCGTGTTCGCCCAGCGTGAGAGAGACATTGGATAGAAGAGTCCTGTCGCCGAACGACAGGTCTATGTTCTGAACCTGAAGGATACCCATGGCTAATCATTTTTACCATGAGAGACAAATCATGTCCACCATGCTATAATCCCAACATGCTCTGTATCACGCTCGACGCACCCACAATGCGGGAAAACAAGGCCATCCTCTCGCGAAACCGCGCCTACGTCTCCATGGTGGAACTGCGCGCCGACATGCTCAGGAAATCCGAAATCCCAAAAGCCGGCCTTTTCCCCTCCCAGACAGACCTCCCCGTCATCCTAACCGTCCGCAGACAGCGCGACGGCGGCCGCTATACCGGCTCCGAGGACGGGCGCAAGGCCCTCCTGAAGGACCTCTCCCAGGCCCCCTTCTCCTTCGTGGACATGGAGGTCGACCTGAACTTCCCGTCCCTCGAATACAATCTCATGGGCCGCGGCGTGGACATCATCCGCTCGCTTCACGACTTCTCAGGCATCCCGCGGGACCTCCCCGAGCTTGCCCGCGTGGTCTCCTCCTGCGGACAGATCCCCAAATTCGCCGTCCGCCTCTCTTCCCGGGCCGATGTCTCCGAATTCTTCCATCTCTCGGAACTCCTGGCCAACATCCCCCGCAAGATCCTGGTCGGCATGGGGCCCTTCGGCCTCGAGACAAGGCTGCGCTACAGGGAGCTGGGCAGCATGCTCACCTACTGCAGCGAATCCGACCCCAACGGAATCGGACTTCCCTCTCCGGAGGAGCTTTTCCGCAGGATTGAGGCTTAAAAACGGTTCAGCGAATACGTGGTAGCCCGTCCTATTCCGGATACAGAGATGACTTTGTCATCCATCAGGGATTGCAGCGCATTGTTCAACGAAACGGACACACCGCTGTAGCCAAGCCTCCTTGAAATCTCCCGTGCGCTGCATTCTCCGCTTTTGAGCACGTTGATGATGTCTTCCTTCAAACGGCTTCTGGTCCTGTACGATGACGGCCTCTCGCGGACTTCAAAAGCATCCGCATCAAGGTTGATAAACTCTTCATGAATCGGGATTCTTACCGTCAGGGACCGTCTCTGGTAATCATTGATGAAAACAGGTTTCCGGGATCCGTTCTCAAGGAGGGCTCTGACTGTCATGGGAATACCGGTGTTACGACCCTCAGTAAGCTGAAGCTCCTTTAGGTAGTTCCCTATGCGTCTGTTGCGGTAATATCCGTTTGACTTGAAATCCATCTTCTCAATCATCTGATCCGTTATCGACCAATCGAATCCGGGAAAGCTTCTGATTTCCATGTATTGGGGAGTACACGTAACAGTTATCGGTTCATTGACCTGATAGTCCCTGTGATAAACGGCGTTTGCCAGAATTTCCTTGATTGCCCGGTAAGGATAGTTCCAGCAACGCCTAGAGGTCAGACTCCCCTCAGGCTTCGTTATCTTCTCGCACAGTATACTGTTGCCGATATACTCAAGCGCATCCTGAAGCTGATCCTGCAGGGTACCGCGGAATGTCCTTTCAATCATGTTCTCGCCTGTCGGATCCGGCTTGTTCACAACCTCGATCACCGCTTCCGGAAAGTATTTCTGGGTTTTCCGCGAGAACATCAGAAGCCCCACGTTTTTTGGCATTCTCATCACCTCCGGACCACCCAGAAGATTCATGCTCTCCGCGATTTCCTCAAGGCTCATGTCGGAAGCAAGCTGATACAGGTCGCTTTCAACAGCTTTAAGATGTTCGATCATGAGCGATGCATTCAGGTCCGAAACATCCGCATGAGGATTGATCCTGTCGTCGAACGAAAGCCTTGAGGAATTGTCAAACAGCTGTTTGAGCACTTCTGATTCCGCAACCATGGTGCTTGAACCTATTCTGACGTAATATGCCTTGTTCTGCTGGTTGGCATACACATTCCGGCTTGCGCTGTAAGGTCTTGAAGTCCCGGCAATCGCCCATAGAACAATAAGGGTTCTGCCTTCTGATTCACAAATCTCGATTCTCGGAGAATAGAAAGGATCTATGAAATGACAATACCTGAGAATCTCTTTCTGTATGATATCGACACTGTCGGGATCAATCCCCTTTGGAGGAAGGACCGGCCTGCCGTCTTTTTCATCCACTCCCAGAATGATGTATCCGCCGTCCTGATTCTCCAGATCATTTGCAAATGCACAGAGAGTGTGGATGCAACTCTCCGGATTCCACGAGGCTTTGTATTCAATTCTCGAAGATTCAACCCTTCTGCCGGAAACCAGCGCATTGATGTCGATCGGCAATGCCATTGAAGCCCTCCAAGGATAGTGTTCTGAGACAATGATATCATTTGCCGACGATTATGACAACAATTCCGACAATAATTACGGCAATAATTCAGGCTTCATTCTTCCGATGGAGCGGCATGCACGTCAGAAAGCCCGCACAGGCCGGACATAGCCGCTGTAATAGCGGCCTCCATACATATCCTGTCCTCCGGTTTTAAAGTCCTGCAACCAGGCATTATATGCTTTATCCGAAGTTTCACTCTCACTGGACGACCAGTATTGAACAGAGGTATCGAAATTGTCGGGATACATTTTCCTTATTGTCAAATAAATCTGATTCAATTCATCTTTGCTTGGCAAAAACCAATCATCAAACACTTTTCCATTGAATGAATACTCCAGTAAAGCACATAGTTTTGTTGCGTAATATTCTGTTTTGTCTTCAGCAAGATGACCAGTATGTGCTTTTTCTCCCATCAACGAATACAATTTAGTGGT
>JAGABK010000101.1 GCA_017614625.1 Spirochaetales bacterium | reverse complement strand
CGCTGTTGTCCCGGGGAAACCGGGAGAAGGAAAAATTTTTCAACTTTTTTCAGAAATCCTCCGATTTTCTTCAATGAGAACCCGAGCACGGTTGTATAGGGGTGCATCTGGAGGAAATCGCAATGAAAAAGAAAAACGCATTCTCATTACAAATCCTGCTTCTGCTGGTCGCGCTGGCTCTGGCGGGGAATCTGGTCTCGTGCGCCGAGAACCCTGGAACGACGACCATGCGCCTGATCCTTTCGACGGAAGCCGCCGACGGGTCGAGGACGATCATGCCTCAGGACTCCACGCTGCTGGACGTGACCAAGTACACGGTGAGCGGAACCGGTCCCAACGGCAAGACCTTCACACGCAATTCAGACAGTAGCTCGGTCGAGATCGAGGGCCTGACGATAGGCGAGTGGACGGTCACCGCGAAGGGCCTCAACCGCGAGGGGACGGAACTGGTCTCGGGCACCATGACGTTCCGGCTGATGGCGACGACCACGCCTCAGACCATCGTGCTGAACACCCTCATAGGGACGGGTTCGTTCAGCTTCGCGCTTGACTGGTCGCTGTGCGATGTGGCGGATCCGAACCTCGAGGTCTACCTGACGGGACCGGACATGAACACCGACGAGGTGCCGCTGGACGTCACGGTGAACAGGGAGACGAAGGTGGCCACGGTGGGCGAGAGCCTTTCTGCAGGCTCGTACCGCATCAGGGTCATCCTGAAGGACGGGCAGCAGCAGGTGGCCGGTCTTGTGGAGGCGTTGAGGATCTCGAACGGCATGACGACTTCGGCCTCCCACACGTTTCTGTTCAACGAGCTCGGGCCTTCATCCCTGATGTATTTCAGGGACGCCACGGGGACGCCTCTGCGCGGAAATCTCTCCGCCTCGGGCAATCCCGAGTCGTTCCTTGACGGCTTGCAGTACACCTACGTCTTCTCCTTTCCCGAGCCCGAGAAGGTGGACACCGAGGGGCTGTCCATCGACTGGTACTACGACGGCAACAGGATAGGGGAAACGGAGAACCTGGACAGGACGGGAAGCTCAATAACCCTCGAGGCAGAATACGGGGTGCACAGGATCGACGCCGTGGTGTTCAACAAGCTTCTGGGAAGCACCGGGTCTGCTGCGTACACCTATTCGGTCGTTCCGAACGGAATGGTGGGAGAGATGGCCCTGGTCAACGGTTCGGCCGGAACATCCATAAGCAACGTCGACGGCCAGACCCTCATTTCACCTCTGCCGGGAGGCAAGTTCCTTGTCGTCACACCCAACAGCGCCCGCATGAGCGTGTGTACGGTGTCGTCCAGGGCGCTTCAGGTCGCAAAGTCCTACGATGCGGTGAACTTCCACTGGCTTGGCAGCACCACCCATGTCTTCTCGGACGAGGAGATGGAGTTCATCGTGATGACCGACAACTACGGGGGAACGCAGAACTTCACCTGCCTGCGCTTCAATCCTGCTGCGAACACCATCGAGCCCGTGGCCGGTATGAGGTTCGAGGGCCGCGTCCCCGCCTACGGACTTCCTTTCACCAACTTCACCGCAGCGGCCATGGACCCGGTCAACGGATACATCTATCTGTCCGACGCAGGGTCCCTCGGGCTTGACTACCTGCTGAAGGTCTCGGGCGGCACTTTGACCACCGGAGGGACCGTTGCCAAGAAGGGCAGCGCCTACTACAACGTCTCGGACATGGACACAAGTCCGGACGGGTACCAGATCGTCTCGACGGGCCTTGCATCTACGAAGTTCGTCTCGGCGACGATCAACGATGTGGGAAGCCTGGTGTCCATGACCGAATCGGACGCCGCCGACAGCGCCAACACGAAGATCAGATTCCTGAACAACCAGACCGTTCTGGCGGCGAACTCCTCGGGTCTCACGACATACAAGGTCGTGTCCGGGGGAAAGTACACGAAGTACAAGCAGGTCGGAATCTCCATGAACGACATCGCAGCAGACGGGGCGGCGTTCTTCTATGTCGCTGACAACAGCAACCGCCTGGTCAGCTTCTCCGTCTCGGGTTACGAGGTGACCCAGCTCGGATGCACGACGCTGGACCATCCGATCCTACGCATCTGCCTGAGCGGAGGCCATCTGGCCGCCCTGCTGTCCGACAGCACGATCGCTTTGTTCGAGGTGATACAATGAGAGCTTTCCATCTGCCGTCCAGGGCCTTCAGGGTCCTGGCGATCGTATCCGTCCTCTGCCTTGTCTCAGTCTGCGCCGCCTCCGGATCCTACAGGTTCGGCTTTGCCGGAGACCTCGGTTTCGCTCAGGACTTCATCTTCGGCGAAGGGAGCAACAGCATACAGATCGACCTGCGTGCGATGGTCTCAGATGAATTTCAGGTAAGAATTCCACTGGGTCTGTCGTTCAACGGGCCATCGTTCATGGCGGAGGCGGGATTGTTCGTTCTTTACTATCCGTGGAAGACAGGGCCCTTCATGGGCCTGTCGGTCTTCCAGTTCGGATTCACCGGCGGCTCCTGCGAACTTGAGAACATGGTCAATCTCAACGAGGTCACGGTGGGCTGGACGTTCGAGTTCGGCCCGGGGCTTTTCGTCGAGCCGTCGCTGTCGATAAGGGACCCGTCCGGGACGTTCTCGGACGAGTATTCGGGAATCAAGGGAGTCTTCCCGTGCTACACGGTTTTCCGCGGAAGGTTCTCGTTCGGCTGGTATTTCTGGAGGTGAATATGAAAGGAAAATGCAAGGTCCGGTCCGATGCCGACCGTATGTTCAATGGGGCCGTGGCGGCGCTTCTTCTGGTGTCGCTTGTCGCATGCAACGTAAATTACAAGCCTTCGTTCAAGGAATCGATAACGGACGCCGGGCTGCGCTCGAGGGTCTCCCATGTCATCGACAGCCAGATGCGCAACATCAAGGACTATCTGGACGATGACCTGAAGGCCCGCATCGACGAGGGCTCCGGCCGCGGTGCGGAAGGGCTTTCCGGGTCCGAGATCGTGGAGCTGACGCTGGCGGAGTCCGCAGGCAGGGACTATCTTGATTTCTGCTACGCGGTCGACCTCGCCAACGCGTCGGACGACCTGGACGGGGTCATGGAGACGGCCAGGAGCGTCCTTCCCGAAGAGACCTATTCCGAGCTGGTCGGGATGACCGAGGAGGTCGGGCGTGCCATCCTCGCGTACGGGGACGATGCCGCAAGGTCGATTCCCCTGAACCAGCAGGCGGCCTTCTACCGGGACCTGAAGACCCTCGTCACCAGGTCCATAGTCCTACTGGTCGCAGGGGTGGTGTACGCCTGCATCCCCGACCTCGTCTTCTGGGGCAAGGTCAGCGCGGCATGCGCCATCTCCGTGGGAGCGGGTCTCGTGGCCATCTCGATCATGTCGCTGTACGAGTACTTCCGCTTCGGCGCAGGCGAGGGACAGAGCTTCGAGGAGTGGTTCAAGGAGCTCCTCAAAGTCCCGCAGGCCGATTTCGCACTGACGACTTCCGTCACGGCGATCGCCGAGGCGATGGGAGCGGGTCCGGTGGTGACCGGAATCATCATCTGCCTGTTCGGACTCTACAACGTGGTGGACCTGGCCAGGACGATGATCAAGACCTACAACTTCGATGCATGAGGTTTTCCAGTTTGCAGGGCATGTTGCGGCATGCCCTGCAGAGCGGAACTGTCCGCTCTTGATTTTACGTATTATTACGTATAAAATGAAGGTGGTTTTATGACCAGGAAAGAACTGGACCGGAAACTACTGAAGAACGGGTGGATAATCCGGCACGGGAGCAGCCATGATCTGGCTGTCAATCCTGACGGCAGGATACTGTCGCTTCCCAGGCATAAAGGAGATTTGAAGACCGGCACGCTGAAGAACATTCTGAAAGCAGCCGGTCTGGATTGAGACAGGAGGTCGTTTATGCGTTATGTGTTTCCGGCTGTCTTCGAACCGGCGGAAGAAGGCGGTTTCAATGTATCGGTACCCGATGTTCCGGGATGCTTCACGGAAGGAGATGATCTTGCTGACGCCCTGTTCATGGCTCAGGATGCCCTGGCCATGATGCTGGTCCACTACGAGGACAACGGAATGACTGTTCCTGCCGCAAGCGGCTTGGGTGACATAAGGACCGGAACCGGGGTGGTTTCCTATGTCCTTGCGGACACGGACCTGTGGCGGCGGACTTTCAACAACAAGGCCGTCAAGAAGACCCTGTCGATTCCTTCCTGGCTCAATGCGAAGGCATCAAAGGCCGGTGTGAATTTCTCCCAGGTGCTTCAGGAAGCTCTGGTCTCAAAACTGTCGTTATGAATCGTCCGGTTCTGTGATAGACTGGTTCCGGAGGGGTTTTATGGAATTGACAACTGATATTTTCTCGCTGTTCGACAGGAAATGGGCGCTTTTGTCAGCCGGTACTGAAGACGACTTCAATACCATGACCATAAGCTGGGGAGGCCTGGGTACCATCTGGAACAAACCGGTGGCAACGGTCTATGTCAGGACATCCAGGTACACGCATGAGTTCATGGACAGGAACGATTACTTCACGGTCAGCTTCTATCCCGGGGAGCTGAAGAAGACTCTGGGAGTCCTGGGCACGAAGTCAGGCAGGGACATGGACAAGATCCATGGAAGCGGCCTTTCGCCGGTGCGCGTCAAGGAGTCGGTCTCGTTCGCGGAGGCCGAAATCACGCTTGTCTGCAGGAAGCTCTTCACGCAGCCCATGCCGCTTGAGAAGATTCCGCAGGACATCATCGGGACCTTCTACTGCACCGACGCTCCGCATGACATGTACATAGGGGAAGTCGTTTCCGTCATCAGGAAAGACCGGTGATCTCCTTATAGACCTCATACTCCGTCTGGCTGTAGCAGCAGAAGAAGACCCGGATTCCGCAGTCCGGGTGGTCTGTCAGCCATTTCGAGACCGTTGCGACAGCAATCCGGGACGCCTCTTCCAGTGGGTAGCCGTAGACGCCCGTGGAGATGCAGCAGAAGGCTATGCTCCTGCAGCCGTTCTCCAGCGCAAGGTCCATGCTCCGGCTGTAGCATGAAGACAGCAGCCTCGCGTCGTCGGCACGACCGTGATAGACCGGCCCCACGGTGTGGATGACGTATTTCGCCTTGAGCCTGTAGCCCTTCGTTATCTTCGCATCGCCCGTGGCGCAGCCGCACAGGGTCATGCATTCCTCCAGCAGCTGAGGTCCGGCGGCGCTGTGTATCGCTCCGTCCACGCCTCCGCCTCCGAGCAGCGTGCGGTTGGCGGCGTTCACTATCGCGTCGGTGTCCATGAAGACGACGCTTCCCCTGACCAGATGTATGTTCTCCATGGCGCCAAGTATATCATGACTTCCTGAAGGTTTTATGTAATAATGTTTCCAGCAATCCAGCAGGGAGATACACACATGTTCAAGGAAGAGGTTCTTCAGCGTTTTCTGAAATATGCGGTCGTCGATACCATGAGCATCGAAAGCATCGCGGACAAAAAGCATCCGTCGTTCGAAGGTGAATGGGACCTTCTGAGGCTTCTCGAGAAGGAGCTGAGGGATCTGGGTCTGTCGGATGTCGAGCTTGACGGGCACGGTTATCTTCTTGCAAGGGTTCCGGCAACGGCAGAGGGCCTTCCCGCAGTGGCTTTCAGCGCACATGTCGATACCGCCGACGATGTGAAGGGCAACGGCGTCAAGCCGGTTGTCCACGACTACAAGGGCGGAGACATCGTGCTCAAGAGCGGTCTGGTTATCTCAGAACAGGGCAATCCCGAGCTCTCTCAGTACAAGGGCTCGAAGATCATCACTTCCGAGGGCGACACGCTCCTGGGCTGCGATGACAAAGGCGGAGTTGCCGAGATCATGACTGCGGTTTCCTACCTGGTCAGCCATCCGGAGATACGCCACGGCGAAATCGAGGTCCTCTTCTCTCCCGACGAGGAAACGGGCTTCGGCATGGATTTCTTCGATGCGAAGCGCCTCCGTTCCAAGGCTTTCTACACGGTCGACGGAAGCGAACGTTATGTCGTCGAACTTGAATGCTTCAACGCCGCGACGGTCAAGGTACATTTCGACGGAGTCTCGTTCCACCTCGGCGCCGCAAGGGGCCGCATGGTCAACGCGCTCACCATGGCCGCAGCGTTCATCAACGCCATGCCGCAGGCCGAAAGCCCCGAGGCCACCGACGGACGCTACGGATACTACTGCGCGCAGCAGGCCGCCGGAACCGCCACAGCCATGGACGTGACGATCTATCTCAGGGATTTCGACTACGACAGCCTCCTCAGACGCATCGAGACCCTCAAGGCCCTGGGCAAGGCCATCGAGGCAATTTACAACGGCGGAAGGGTCAACGTTGAGGCCAAGATCAGCTACCTCAACATGGGCGAGGCCGCAAAGAAGAGCCCCAAGGCCGTGCATGCGATCTTCGAGGCCGGAAAGGCCCTCGGGCAGCCGCTGAGGACGGAGATCATCCGCGGAGGCACGGACGGCTCGCGCATCGCAGAGATCGCGGGAATCCCGTGCCCGAACCTCTACACCGGCGGCCACAACTACCACAGCCTGTACGAATGGGCAGCTCTGGATGCGATGAACGACAGCGTCGCACTGATTCTCGGAATCATCGGACAATGGGCGGAAAAGTGAAGAAGACGATCATCACCATTCTTGCGCTGCTTCTGGTCCTCGTGCCGGTCTGCGCGAACTCCATCACCTACATCTACGGAAACAGCATCTCTTCCGTGGACTTCGACGAGATCCCGAAACGGGGCACGGTCTTCGAGGACGGGAATTCCAACCTCCTGATTGTGAAGGCCATATACGACGATGTGATTGTTTTCGACAAGCTCATCTCGGTGGCTCCCTATGAGAAGGACAGTGTCCTGACAGAGAGGTCTGCCCTGAATTCCATAAGACTTTACGGCGGTCTGGGACATTCTCTGGTCTCCTACAGCCTCACCACGCCGTTCTATCCGTTCGCTCCCGTCGCAGCCGTCGGCATGAGCTACGGCAAACGTTTCGGCGCCCGCGCGCTTGTCCTTGCAGGCGTCAGGGTCGACGCCCCGCTGGCCAACCTCTGGGATTCGACCAACACGTTCATCGAGAACGGCAGGATCACGGGCTGGGCTTCGGCCGGAATGTCGATCGGCTCTTCTGTAACGTTTGCCGCCTCGTACGGTTTTTCATACAGACATAACTTAGGGTCGTTCGACTGGGAACTGGGATTCTCATGGCTTGCCATCCCCGGGGTCGCGGTCGCCGGCTCTCCCTATATCGGGATCGGGGTGGATTTCTGATGAGAAAGCTCAAGGCCGGGACAATTCTTCTTTATCTCTTTGTCATTGTCCTCGCCGTCTCTTTCCTCACCGGCTGCTCTTCGCTTTCAGCCATCGTCAAATCCAACCTCTCGGGTCTTCCTTTCTGGTATTATTCTCCCCAGTCCGGCATCCGCAAGGGCATGACGGCCATCGTCGGAACCGGCCAGGCCCTCACATCCAGGCAGGCCGAGCTCCTTGCGTACTCCGATGTCATCAGCCAGCTGTCGGCAACGGTCGGCTACGACCTGGGACAGGAGGCCTACCGTGAGCTCAGCGTCCTGGGAACGGTCTCCGAACTGGGTCTCTACATCAACGACGCCTATTCGGTCTTCCAGGACGGAATGAACTACGTCTACCTGCACGTCGTCATGGACGAGGAGCTTCTGAAAACCGCCACTTCCGAGGAGATGGCGATGCGCAACAAGCTGGGTTCCACCATCAAGGCCCTCGTCCTTGAAGGCGACGAGTTCGTCAAGTCCGGCCGCGAGATCAAGGCAGTGGACAACTACCTCCAGGCCATGGCCCTGGGCTACGACCTGGACTACATCGATTCCGAATACTCCTTCGACGCCCTTTACGAGGTCGTGATGGACCTTCTCAAGAACGTGAGCATGACCATCCTGTCGCAGCGTCCGGCATCGGCCAGCTGCACCGTCTCGATGACAAGGAAAGGGACGTTCGTCTCCTCCGCGGTGACATCGGCAGAAGTCCTGTCCTCGTATCAGGCCTCCGATGTGCGGGGGAACATCTACGAGGACAGCTTCGTCTACGTCACGGACGACGACGGGCAGTTCGTCTTCAATCCCATAAACTATTCGATAGTCCGCAAGGGAACGGTCGTGTTCTCCCTCAACCTGGCTTCTGTGCTTTCGGACCTTGAGAAGAAGGCCGGCACGGAGAAGGTCGCGGAGCTGAGGGCCGCCATAGAGTCGAAGACCATCTCCTTCAGTTACAGCATGACCTACGCCCTCGGAGACATCGCGGTGGTGGTCGTGGAGCACGACAGGCTGGGCAACGTCACCGGCGTGAAGGACATCACCGATTACCTTACGGGCAAATTCACCGCGGACGACGCGAAGGCCGCGGTGTTCTACTCCGAGCTGGACGACGAGGAGGACATCCTCTACGAGTTCCAGCATTCCGGCAGGACGGAGAACTGCCTGCTTGTCGTGAGGGTCGGACAGCTTGACGGCACCGATTCGGCGACGGGGCTCTTCGCCCACAGCTCGGAAGGCATCGTGACCCTCTTCTCCTGCAGGGACTCCAAGGTCCTCTACAGGAGCGATGTGGTCTATGCCAGCGCGATATCGGAGACTCCGGAAGCCGCAGTGACGGATTCCTTCAAGACGTTCGCGGACCTAATCTATTCTCTGGTGAAGGCAGTCTATGTTTGATCTTGTACGCAGGACGTCCGTGCCTGAATACGGCGGGGAGTCCTTTCTTTATGTCCACAGGGAAACCGGCATGGAGGTTTTCCATATCAGGAACAACGACAGCGAGTGCTGCTGTAGCTTCATGTTCAACACTCCGTCCGAGGACAGCAAGGGCGTGGCCCACATCCTGGAGCACACCGTTCTCTGCGGTTCCGAGCGCTTTCCGGTGAAGGATCCGTTCTCGCAGGTCCTGCTTTCCAGCCCGAACACATTCCTGAACGCGATCACGTTCACAGACAAGACCATGTATCCGTTCGCCTCTCCGCTGAAGAAGGACTTCGACATACTCTTCGACATCTACGCAGACGCCGTGTTCGCGCCGCTTTTAAGGAAGCAGTCCTTCCAGCAGGAGGGAATCAGGTGCTTCGACGGACATTTCGACGGGGTGGTGTTCAACGAGATGTGCGGGGCAAGGAGCACGGAGGATTCCGTGGTCCAGTTCAACCTTGCGCGCAATCTCCTGAAGGGAACCCCCTATGAGTACGATTCGGGAGGAGACCCGGTCTGCATAGCCGACCTCACGTATGAGGAATACCTGGAGAGGTACCGCAAATGGTACAGCCCCTCCAACTGCAGGCTCTTTCTGACCGGCAATCTGGACACCCGGGAGTATCTGGACAAACTTGAGGAAAGATACCTCAGGGACCGCAAGAAAGGCTTAAAAATTATTCCGAACACGGCTGACTATATGGGATATGGATTGAAACCTATGCGTTCCAGGGCCTTCTGCCCCGCTGGGGATGCAAGAAGCGTTGTACTCACATGGCTCACAACTCCGGGCGACGACCCGCTCGAGATCCTCACGGCATCGGTCCTGGTGGACATCCTCCTGGGCAATCCCGGAGCCCCGCTCTACAAGGCCATAATCGAATCGGACCTGGGAGAGGACCTCAATCCTCTTTCGGGAACGGATGTCGACAGCCCGGTCCTGACGTTCTCCGTGGGATTCAGCCATGCGAAGCAGGGCAGGGAGGACGATATAGAAGCCTTCATCCTGGACCAGCTTGCCTCCTACGTGCGCGACGGCCTTCCAGAGGATGCCGTCAAGGCTGCGATCAAGCGCCTTGAGTTCAAGATCCAGGAAATTCCCGGCGGCGGAATTCCTTACGGAATAATGACTTGTCTCAAGGCCTCAAGAACATGGCTCAGAGGCGGTTCTCCGGAGGACGGCATCTCCAATTCTGAGCGTCTGAAGAAGCTGAAGGCCCGTATGGAGAACGGCCGCTACTTCGAGAACTGGATCCGGGTCAACCTCCTGGACAACCCCAGGCGCAACCTTCTGACAGTCGAATCGTCCGACAGCTACGAAGATGAGCTGCAGCGCACGCTTGCGGAGAAGTATTCCGCCAGGACGGCATCCGGATGCGCATTCACTCCGAAGGAGAAGAAGGAATTCGAGAAGTTCATAGCCACCCCGGATTCGGAGGAGACCCTTGCCACGATAGGCAGGGTCACAATAGCCGACCTTCCGCGCTCGATTGCAAGATATCCGAAGACGAAGACGCGCCTTCCTTCCGGAGCCGTGTACTATGATTTCCGCCTCTTCACCAGGGGGATAGTCTATCTGGCCATGGCTTTCGACACCCGCAACCTCGCCCTTGACGAGAAGAAGCTCCTGCCTCTTCTGGTAAGGACCATGCAGATGTGCGGAACCAGGCTGCACGACTTCACCTACATAAGCACGCAGACGAAACTATTGACCGGAAGCTTCTTCATGTACCCCAGCGCAGGCGCGGACGTGAAAGGCAACCCGGTGAGCAGCGTGGTGGTCAAGGCCAAGATGCTGAGGCAGGATCTGGCCGAGGCCCTGGACCTGATAGGGGAGGTTCTGACGGAGACGGACCTCTCCGATCCGACCCGCATAAAGGCTGCTCTTTCGGACATGGTGACGGAGTTCGAGAGCGGCTACACATACAGCGGAAACTCCTTCGCTGTGATGAACGCCTCCAGCGTCTTCTCGGCCTCCGCAATGGAAAGCGAGATCACCGTGGGAACGGCCCAGTGGCTGTATCTGGACTCGCTGAAAGAGGATATTGAAAGCGGAAAAACGAGCTTCGAGGCTTTGTCAGCATCCCTTACAAAGCTGTGGAAGAAGGTCTTCACAAGCCGCGCCCTGAAGGTTCACGCAGGATGCGACGAGGGCGAGGAGCATGTAATGCAACTCGTTTCCCGGTTTACAGATAGATTCAGGGAAGGGAAGTTTGTAAGGACTTCTGACTATTACAGGAACCACTGCGTGGAAGCCGGGCGCGGCACCGCTGCCAGACCTCTGGTTTACTCGGTCTCGTCGGGTCCGGCCTTCAACGCCCTTGCGCTGAAGATTCCCTGCCGCGACGAGCACGAATACGTGGCCTCGTCGCTTCTCTCGGCGGTGCTTTCGTCAGGCTATCTGTGGAACACGGTGCGCGGCGAGAACGGGGCCTACGGAGTGGAAAGCCATGTGGACGGGATGGAGCATCTTCTTGTCTTCTCGTCCTACAGGGACCCCAATGTGGAGAAGACCCTTTCCGTCTTCAGGGAGGCGCTGGGACAGAAGCACGACAGGACCGAAATCGAGTACGCGGTCGTGGCCCTGATCGGAAAGGAGCTCAAACCGCTCTCTCCCCAGGCCAGGTGCGACGAGTCGTTCAGACGCGTCCTGTACGGCATGAGCACGCCGCTTTACCTCAAGCGCAGGAAGATCCTGCTCTCCATGACGCCGGAGGACCTGGACGCCGCCGCGGCCAGGATTTCGGAGGTTCCGGAAAGCCTTTCGAGCGTGACGGTCGTCTGCGGAGCGGGAATAGCCGGAAAACTGGACAGCCTGAAGACCATTGCTCTTCCTATTTGACGAAGATTGATATATGATTTCCGTAATCCGGTCCTGCGCCCGCGCATCGCCGGAAAGGAGTTCCGATGCCTGTTTCCACAGCTGACTGGATCAGGGCAGTCATACAGATCGCCTTGCTCACGGTCGTTTTCTACAACTTCTACATCGCACTGGCCCAGAACAGGGCGACCCAGCTGATCAGGTCGATCCTGATCTACGCGTTCCTCTACGTGATCTGCAGGCTCGCCGGACTCAAGGTCCTCTCCGATGTCCTCAGGATCGCCGCGGGACCTGCGGCCGTCTTCCTCTTCGTGCTGTACCAGCCGGAGCTCAGGAGAACGTTCACCCCCGGCGTGAGCAGAAGGAACAGGCTGTTCAGGATCGGCGGAGCGAACACGTCGTCCGACCAGATCGAGACGATTCTCAACGCCTGCCAGCGCCTGGTCCAGTCCAAGCGCGGCGCCCTGATCGTCTTCCCCAGGAAGCTGGCCCTGAAGAACATCATCGACAGCGGAACGAAGATGAACGCCGACATCTCCAGCGCCCTGATCGTCACGGTCTTCGACCACGACACGCCGCTGCATGACGGAGCCATGATAATCCAGGGTTCCAAGATAATCGCCGCCGGATGCTACCTCCCGCTTTCGGGACAGACCGACATCCGCGCCTCGTTCGGAACCAGACACAGAGCCGCCCTCGGAATGGCCGAGGAATCGGATGCGGCCATCATCGTCGTCTCCGAGGAGACCGGCGCCATCTCGCTTGCCTGCAACGGCAACCTCTACTACGACCTCTCGCACGACGAGATAAAGAGCATGCTGCTCTCGCTGTTCAACTATCTCGACGTCCAGCAGACCTCATCCGAGGAAGGGAGGAGCGATGCGCAGTAAGCTTTTCTCCAAGATGCTCTACAACTGGCAGGTCAAGGTGCTCTGCTTCCTGCTTGCCGTGTTCATCTACTTCGTCCTTGTCTTCTCCATCCAGACCACAAGGACCGTGACCCTTCCCGTCGAGGTAAAGCTTCCCGCCTCATACAAGGCCGACAGCACAATCCCGACCGAGATCGACCTGGTGCTCCAGGGCACCGAGGACCAGATCTACCTGATCGATGCCTCGAAGATCACCCTGAGCGTCGACTTCTCGCACGTGAACAGGGAAGGCGTCAACTTCGCAGACATAAAGATCGACACCGGAAGCCTCGGCGACTACGTCGACCTCTCGGCAATCTCCATCTACACCCAGCCTTCGCAGATGAAGGTCTACTTCTCCGCCCAGGGAGCCGCCCAGTGATCCTCGGTATCGGAGTCGATGCGGTTTCAATCGAACGCGCCGGAAAGCTTTCCGGACGGACTCTCGAGAAGATTTTCAACGAAACGGAGCTTGAGGAGTACAAGGACCTCGAGACCGCCCATCCCGACATAAAGGCCCAGTTCCTTGCCTCGCGTTTCGCCGTCAAGGAGGCATACGCCAAGGCACGCGGCACGGGATTCTGCGACATCGTGGTTCCCAACGAGATCCTCACGGCCAGGGAAGAGGACGGAAGACCCTGCGTGGTGCTCTGCGGAAAGACCCTGGACAACGCCCCGAAGGCTGCCGTACATCTTTCGATAACACACGAGAAACCTCTGGCCATAGCAATGGTCGTCCTTGAATCGGAGGACTGACATGGCGCGCTCCGACTGGAAGAGACCGGACGAGTTCTCCGCTCCGGAGAACCGCCGCCGCGTGGCCCTTGAGCTGAGCTACGACGGGCGTGCGTTCAACGGCTGGCAGAGCCAGAACAACGCCCTGTCCGTGCAGGACACGCTCAAGGAGGCGGTGGAGAAGCTCATAGGGGACCGCAACGTCGAGATAGTCGGAAGCGGCAGGACGGACAGCGGAGTTCACGCCTACGGACAGGTCGCCCATGCGGAGTTCGACTCCTGCGACATCCCTGCGACGGCCTTCCACTACGGACTGAACTCCCATCTTCCCATGACGGTGCGCATCAGGCGCAGCTGGGACGTGAAGCCTTCCTTCCATGCCCGCTACAGCGCCATGGCCAGGGAATACCGCTACTTCACCAGAAGCGGCGACATACACGACAGTTTCACGGAAGGTCTTGTGGCCCATATAAAGGAGTTCCCGGACATCGACCTTCTCAACTCATACGCCCGCCAGGTCGTGGGCACGCATGATTTCACCACCTTCGCCTCGGCCAGGGACATCTGCCCCAGCAAGGTGCGGGACATCTACGAATCGGAGTTCTCCTGGACGCAGTCCGTCTACGGGGAGAAGGTCCTGGCCTACAGGATCTGCGGCAACGCCTTTCTGTACCACATGGTGCGCTCCCTGGTGGGGACCATGCTGGAGATGGGCCTTGCAGGAAAGGACGAAAGCGAGTTCGCATCCGCACTTCAGGCCAGAGACAGGAGCCGGGCGGGGAAGACCGCCTCTCCTTCGGGGCTTTACCTCTGGCGCGTGAGCTACGATCCGGTCGAATACCAGTGGTTCGAGGACGAGTATGGAAAGAAGTGAGATGACCGTCGACCAGAAACGCGAAGCCCTCGAGAAGGCCCTGGACAGGACCGACATGCTCATGGAGGACTTTCTGGATGTCCTGAGGCAGGACTTCGGGGAGAAGAAGCGCAATCACCGCGATTTCTCTTCCGCCGCACAGAAGATCGTTCCCGACGAGAAGCCGGAGGAGAAACCTGAGGACAAGCCCGTCGGGAAGGACGACGAGAGGCTCCACATGTCCATGTCCGCACTGTCGGCAGACGCATCCGGCTGCACGAGGTGCTGTCTGTGCAGGACCAGGAAGAACGTGGTCTTCGGCACCGGCTGTTCCGACAGGCCGCTTGTCATGGTCATAGGCGAGGGCCCGGGGGAGAACGAGGACATCCAGGGCCTGCCGTTCGTCGGCAAGGCCGGACAGTATCTGGACAGATGGCTCGCGGCCATAACCCTCAGCCGTGACAAGAACGTATACATTACCAACACCGTCAAGTGCAGGCCGCCTCAGAACCGCGACCCGTACCCGGAGGAGAAGGAGGCCTGCTTCGCCTTCCTGAAGCAGCAGGTGGCCCTGATCCGCCCGTCGGCGATCCTCTGCCTTGGCAAGCCCGCCTCGACGTTGATGACAGGCCAGCCCGAGGCCTCGATGAACGCCCTGCACGGAAAGTTCTTCTTCTACGATAGCATCCCGATGATATGCACGTACCATCCGGCTGCAGTCCTGCGCGACCCGGCTCTCAAGCGCCCCGTATGGGACGACCTGAAGAAACTGGCCAGGTACCTTGGCCTTGAGACAGGCGGAGGAAAGGCATGACGAAGTACGCCTCGGTTGTGGTTCCCGTGCCTCTGAGAACGGAGTTCACCTACAGCTTCGAGACCGATTCAGTCGACCTTCTTCCCGGCATGAGGGTCATGGTTCCGTTCGGCAACCGGAAGATCCAAGCCTATGTGATCGATGTCCTGGATTCTGCACCTTCCGGAGATTTCGAGATAAAACCCATAATCCGGGCCATTGACAAGGAGCCTCTGTTCGACAGGAAGGATTACGAGCTTGCCCTGTGGATGGAGAAATTCTACTTCTCCAGCCGCGGCGAGATCCTGGACACGATGATACCCGGAGGCCGGCGCGACGTCGTCTACGGAGCCCTCGATGCGGACAACGCCATACCCCGTCCTGACGTGGTCCTTTCGGGCGAGCAGGAGAATGCCGTGCGCACGGTCATGGACTCGGACAGCTCCATGTTCTATCTCTTCGGAGTCACCGGCTCCGGAAAGACCGAGGTCTTTCTGCGCTGCGCAGAGGAGGTTATCTCCCGCGGCGGCCAGGTCATCTACCTGGTGCCCGAGATAACGCTCACGCACCAGCTGGCACTGCAGGTCCTCAAGCGGTTCAAGAACAATGTCGCCGTCCTCCATTCCGGACTGACCGACTCCCAGCGCATTGCCCAGTGGAGGAAGATAAAGCGCAGCGAGGTGGGCCTTGTCATCGGCGCCAGAAGCGCTGTCTTCGCCCCGTTCTCAAACCTGAAGATGATCATCATTGACGAGGAGCACGAGAACTCCTACAAGAGCGGCAACGCCCCGCGCTACCATGCAAGGCAGGTGGCCCAGAAGCGCATCTCCGACTGCGGCGGAAAGCTGCTGATGGGAAGCGCCACGCCGAGCCTGGAGGCCTGGCACCTGATGCAGGATCCCTCGAAGATGGTCAGGATAAACCTCACCAGGCGGGTCGGCGGCGGAAGCATGCCCAAGGTCGTCGTCTCCGACATGACACGGGAGAACGGCATCTTCGGACCGCTTCTCCAGGAGAAGATGCACAGGACCCTGGCAGACGGGAAGCAGGTCATCCTCTTCCTGAACAGGCGCGGCTACAGCTACTACTTCCACTGCCGCAGCTGCGGCTACGAGCTCAAGTGCCCCCACTGCGACGTGACCATGACGTACCACAGGCGCAGGAACCTGCTCCAGTGCCATTACTGCGGCCATTCGCAGAGGCCGGTCTCGTCCTGTCCGCAGTGCGGTTCCATGGACGTCATGTACTCCGGCTTCGGGACCGAGCAGGTGGAGCAGGAGCTTCAGAGGCTCTTCCCGCTGTACCGCACGGCGCGCCTTGACACGGACACGGTCTCATCCGACAGGAGCAACATCCAGCGCACGCTCGACGATTTCCGCGAGGGGAAGATAAACATCCTCCTGGGAACGCAGATGGTGGCCAAGGGCCTCAACTTCCCGAACGTCCGTCTGGTGGGCATCGTCATGGCCGACAGCGGGCTGATGATCCCGGATTTCAGGGCCGAGGAGAGGACCTTCGACCTGATAGTCCAGGTCTCGGGACGCTCGGGGCGCTCGGATTCGGCAGGAGAGGTCGTGGTCCAGACCCGCATGAAGGACAATCCCGCCATCTCCTATGCAGTCAACGGCGATGTGGAGGGCTTCTTCGACATGGAGCTGGGAGTCAGGAAGGACACCTCGTTCCCGCCGTTCTCCAGGATGGTCAACATAGTCGTCCGCTCGACTAACGCCGCCGCTGCAAGGAAGGCCGCCGACGATTTGGCATCGCTTCTGAGGGGCGGTCTGAAGGACACCTACGTCTACGGGGCGGCCGAATGCCCCATCGAGAAGATCCGGGCCAGCTACAGGTTCCAGATACTCCTGAGGTCGCAGAAACCCGCGTCCATGCTCAGCGGGCTGAATCGGGTCATAGGGGAGGTGAAGCTTCCCTACAACGTGTCTATGGACATCGATGTGGACCCGGTGGACCTGCTCTGACGAATCATTGAATTATTTCCGTCAGTTGGTATATATTTGACTCATGCTAGATATAGTGAAAATCGGTGATGAGGTCCTCCGCGGCAAATGCACGGAAGTGACCGAATTTGATGAGGCTTTCCGCATCCTCCTGGATGCAATGTTCGAAACACTTGAAGAGGCCGAGGGTCTCGGTCTCGCAGCTCCTCAGGTCGGAGTCGACCAGAGGTTCTTCATCGTCTCCCTTCCGGACGGAATCAAGAAGGAGTTCATCAATCCTGAGATTACCGGCACATCCGTGGAGACCGAACCCTACGAGGAAGGATGCCTGAGCATCCCCGGCGTGTACCACGAGGTGGAGCGCCCTTCGAAGGTCATCATCAGCGCGCAGGATGCGTACGGTGTTCCTTTCACACTCAAGGCCGCAGGTCTTCTTGCCAGGGTCATCCAGCATGAGTACGACCACCTGAACGGAGTTCTCTTCATCGACCATCTGGACGAGGAGGAGAAGGCCAGGGTCGTGAAGGAATACGAGAAGAGAAACAAGAAAGGCAAGAGGCATAATTGACACAGCCCAGGATTCTTTTTGCAGGCACACCTGAAATCTCGGTTCCGCTTCTGAAGGCCCTCGCAGCCCGTTTCGAGGTCGTCGGGGTCCTCACCTCATGCGACAAGAGCTCGGGCCGTTCCTCGAAGCTCGTGCCTTCCCCTGTGAAGGCCGCCGCCCTGGAGCTTGGCCTGCCCGTCCTGCAGTTCGACAGCATCCGCACCGAAGCACGAGCGGCCGTCAGAGCGCTCGGCGCCGATACGCTTGTATCCTTCGCCTTCGGAAGGATCTTCGGACCCCGTTTCCTGGATCTTTTTCCCAACGGGAAGTTCAACGTGCACCCTTCTGACCTCCCGGTCTTCCGCGGACCTTCGCCCGTCCAGTACACCATCATGAACGGTCTCGAGCAGGCCACCATCTCCTTCCAGTCGCTGTGCCTCGGAATGGACGAGGGCGATATCTGGGGCAAGACGGTCATCCCGCTTGCGGGAACGGAGACCACGCAGAGTTTGGGCGAGATGATCGCACAGCGGGCCGCGGAGTTCGTTCCCGGTCTTCTTTCGGAGATAGTGGAAGGAAAGGCAAAGCCCGTCCCGCAGAGCGGAGAGGTCTCCTACT
>JAGABK010000100.1 GCA_017614625.1 Spirochaetales bacterium | reverse complement strand
CATCAGGCTGAAGAAACTCTCCATCGAGTATCTCGCCAGACACACCGGACAGCCGGTGGAAAAGATCGCCGCAGACATCGAGCGCGACCACTTCATGACGGCCGCCGATGCTCTTGCATACAACATCGTGGACACGGTTCTGAAACGAGAGGACAAGTAATGGCATTCGGGAAAAACAAGTACTGTTCATTCTGCGGAAGCTCGACGAACCGGATGGTGACCGGACCCGGCGGAGTAACGATCTGCGAGAACTGCGTCGAGCAGTGCCGCTCGATCCTCAACGGTGACGACGGATCTTCCAAGTCATCCTCCTCCCACAGCCTTCCGGACAAGCTTCCCACCCCGCACGAGCTGAAGGACTATCTGGACGAGTACGTCATCGGACAGGACCAGGCCAAGAAGATCCTCAGCGTCGCGGTGTACAACCACTACAAGCGCATCAAGTACGAGAAGGAACTCGAGAGCAAGGAGAACGTGTCGCTGGACAAGTCGAACATCCTTGTGATCGGACCCACCGGAACCGGAAAGACCCTGCTCGCCAGGACCCTCGCCACAAGGCTCAGCGTCCCCTTTGCCATCGCCGACGCGACCACCATCACGGAGGCCGGATATGTCGGTGAGGACGTGGAAAACATACTGTTGAAGCTGATCCAGGCCGCCGACGACGACATCTCGGCCGCCGAACACGGCATAATCTTCCTGGACGAGGTGGACAAGATCGCCAAGAAGGGAGAGAACGTCTCCATAACCCGCGACGTATCCGGCGAAGGCGTCCAGCAGGCCCTTCTGAAGATCATCGAGGGCACCGTGGCAAGCGTTCCCCCGCAGGGCGGACGCAAGCACCCGAACCAGGAGATGCTGAAGATCGACACGCGCAACATCCTCTTCATCTGCGGCGGAGCCTTCGTGGGTCTGGACAGGATCATCGAGAAGAGACTGGACACATCATCCATGGGCTTCGGAAAGAAGATCGTGGACTCCAGGGAAAAGGACCTGGCGACGCTGTACTCCAACATCCTGCCGGACGACCTTATCAAGTTCGGTCTGATTCCCGAGTTCATCGGACGTCTTCCAATCCACGTGGCGCTGAACGACCTGAAGGTCGAGGACCTGGAGAGGATCCTCACCGAGCCGAAGAACTCGATCATCCGCCAGTACATGGCGACCATGAAGCTGGACAACGTGGAGCTGGAGTTCACTCCGGAGGCAATCCACGCCATCGCCCAGACGGCCTACGACCAGAAGACAGGAGCCAGAGGCCTGAGGAGCATCGTCGAGTCCATCATGACGGACATCATGTACGACGTGCCCTCCTACGCCGATATCGTGAAGATCGTCATCGAGGAGTCGACCGTGACGAAGAAGACCAAGCCCGTGCTTCTGGGCGCGGACGGAAAGTCGGTCGACCGCAAGCTCCTGAGCTGACATGGAAGACCTTTACAGAGGCATAATAGATTCGCATTTCCACACACAGTCCATGCTCGAAAAGGGCATGGATGTTTTTTCCGTCTATGACAGGCTGTTTCAGTGCGGCTTCGCCGGCGGCATAGACATCGGCTGCGTGCACGACGATTTGCCGGAGAGAAAGCGCCTGCTTGGGAAGTACGACAGGATACTGCTCGCCGGAGCCATGGGCCCCTGGGAGGCCGGGCGCAGCGAGACGAAGCCTGTGGAGCCGGAGTATGAGTTCCAGTCGGTCAAGAGCGCGGAGCAGATCCGGCAGGAGCTGGAAATCCTTGCGGGAAACCTGAAGGAATGCAAGGCGCGCTTTCTGGGCGAGATAGGTCTGGACTACTACTGGGACTACGGCACGCATGAGAAGCAGCACCTGATCTTCGAGACGCAGATGCATCTGGCCGACAAGGAGGGACTGTGCGTCCTGATCCACGACCGCGATGCGGACGAAGATGTCATTGAAGTGATAAAGTGCATGGGACCCTCGAAGGGCGGCGTCATCCACTGCTTCGACGGCTGCGGGGCCCTGATGGAGACTGCGCTGGAGCGCGGCTACTTCATCAGTTTCGCAGGGAACCTCACCTACAGGAACAACGGGTACCTGCGGGACATGCTGAAGAAGGTTCCCGCGGACAGGCTGCTCCTGGAGACGGACTCCCCTTACCTCTCGCCCGTTCCGCTACGCGGAAAACCCAACAGCCCGGAGTACATCATCCACACCTACCGCTGCGCGGCGGAAGTGCTGGGACTCGGCCTCGAGGCCCTGAAGGAAAGGGTCCTGAAGAATTACAACACACTTTGCAAAAGGTGAGTTTGGCCTTTATTCAGGCCAGATTTGTCAGCGCGTTCTCGTCAGCGGGTTCTCGTCACACCGACCTTGGGGCAGACCCCGTTCTCGGGGCACAAGGAACACTTGGGGCTGACGCTGGTGCACACCTCCTGCCCGTAGGAGACAAGAAGCTCGTTCAGAGGAATCCAGAAACGCCTGGGCATTATTGTCTGCAGGACCTTCTCGCTTTCCTCGGGGGCCTTCGTCCCGATCCAGCCGAGGCGGTTGGAGATCTGGTGGACATGGCAGTCGACGCAGATGGCGTCGATCCCGAAACCCAGGTTCAGCGTGAGGTTTGCGGTCTTTATCCCCACTCCGGGAAGCTTCATCAGAAGCTCGGCGTCAGCCGGGACCTTGCCGTCGTATTCATCCACCAGGGTCTGCGCTATGGTTCTGATCTGGACGGCCTTCCTCTTGTAGAAGCCTGCGGGGAAGATGAGTTCTGAGATCTGCTCCTCGGAAAGGGAAAGCATGGACTGAGGGTCAGGAGCCTTTTCCAGCAGGCGCTGCGAGGCCTTGAGAGTCACATCGTCCTTGGTCCGGAGCGATATGACGGTTGACACCAGGACCGAGAACGGGTCCTGCTTCTGCACGGCCACAAGCGACACGGCCGGAAGGACCTTGCCCATGGAGGCCAGGACGGAGCGGAACTCCGTGAAGATCCGGTCGAAGTACTCTTCGTCGAAACGGTCCTTCGCTTTCATATCACCTTCCCTGTCATCTCTTCTCATAGACGTATCCGAGCTCCATCGTGGTGCGCGAGCCCTTCTGCATATCCTTCAGCATGCCCAGAACCGACTTGAAGTCCGGGGCAACCACTCCGTAGAGGTTGTCCGCCGGGACGGCGTTGCGGAAGCGGTAGTCCACTATCCACGATACTGTCGAGGCGCTGCGCACCATGTCGGCGAGGCCGGTCAGGTGCGGGCACAGGGCCACGACGATGGACTGCGAGGCAAGGGCCGTTGCGGTCTCGGAGTTGAAAAGACGCTTTGAGCCATCGTTGTGGAAGACCGAAAGACGTCCGGAAGCGAAGGCTTCCGTGATGTTCCGGATATCGAAGTTCACCGAAGAATCATAGACAAGTGCGGCGTTCTGGGACATCGAACTGAGCTCGGATGCAACCTTAGCAGCGGCGGATTTCCAGCCCGAGGCATCGTCGGAGACCAGGGTCACGTCGAAGGCCACGCGACCGGAAGCAGGTCCCATGGCGATGACCACCGAGTCCGGAAGAAGAGCCGAGACATCGGTTCCGCTGTCCAGCGCCGTGGCCGCGGCGACCGGAGTCAGAAGGACGTAGTCCCCCTTCAGGGCCCCCAGTTCCGGGGCGAACATCGCAGGATACTCATAGACCGAGTCCTTGATTTTCACGACATGGAGCCGGATTCCCTTCAGCGCGCAGTTCAGCCTGAGAAGCAGCATGTCCTTTACGGGAATGACGGCGGAATAAGCCGAATCGGTGACGAAGACCAGGGAGTCGAAGACAAGGAAGTAAACCGCCGCGCAGGCAGCCAGGACGGCCGCGACCACGCACAGGACCACAAGTCCCGTCCTCTTCTTCTTTGCCTTGCCTTTGCCCTGTCTGTCCATGCCGAAAGATTACCTCTACAACAGGGCGCCGTCAAGCGACGGGAGGCTCCGATTATTGACGATATTCCCCTATATCCGTAGTATTGGAGCCATAGGAGAAACAACAATGACTTCATACAAAGAATTGGGTCTGGTAAACACCAGAGAGATGTTCGCCAAAGCGGTCAAGGGCGGATACGCGATCCCCGCATACAACTTCAACAACCTCGAGCAGCTTCAGGCCATCATCAGCGCCTGCGTCGAGACAAAGTCGCCGGTCATCCTCCAGGTTTCCAAGGGAGCCAGGGACTACGCCAACATGAACCTCCTCAGGAACATGGCCAAGGGCGCCACAGAATACGCCAAGGAACTCGGCTACGAGATCCCCATCGTCCTCCATCTGGACCACGGCGATTCCTTCCAGACCTGCAAGGACTGCATCGACAACGGTTTCTCATCCGTCATGATCGACGGTTCGGCACTCCCCTATGAGGAGAACATCGCCGTCACGAAGAAGGTCGTCGAGTACGCCCATCAGTTCGATGTCACGGTCGAAGGCGAGCTCGGAGTCCTGGCCGGAATCGAGGACGAGGTCCAGGCCGAGAAGTCACACTACACGCAGCCTTCCGAAGTCATCGACTTCGTCTCCAAGACCGGCGTCGATTCGCTTGCCATCTCCATCGGAACCAGCCACGGCGCGTTCAAGTTCACCGCAGAGCAGTGCACCAGGAACGCCGACGGAATCCTCGTTCCGCCCCCGCTCCGCTTCGACATCCTCAAGGAGATCGAGAAGAAGCTTCCCGGCTTCCCCATCGTCCTGCACGGTTCTTCATCGGTTCCCCAGGAATACGTAAAGATCATCAACGAGTACGGCGGAAAGCTGAAGGACAGCGTCGGAATCCCCGAGGAGCAGCTCCGCGAGGCCTCCAAGAGCGCCGTCTGCAAGATCAACATCGACTCCGACGGAAGACTGGCCATGACCGCCATGATCCGCAAGACCCTGGCCGAGCACCCCGAGGTGTTCGATCCCAGGAAGTACCTCGCCCCGGCAAGGGATGCCCTGAAGAAGATGTACATGCACAAGAACATCGATGTCCTCGGCTCCGCCGGAAAGGCCTGATAGAAAGCCATACGGGACAAACGGGGGCCTGTCGCACTGCGGCGGGCCCTTTTTTTGCGCTTTTTTGCACCATAAGCCCTCTTACACTATTCTTATATATTTGACAGTCGGCGGCCAAGAATGATATATTTTCCCTCGCTGGGCCAATTGTATGCCCGGTTATACTTTATCTGAAACACTAAGAGGTGGACTTGGCTACTAAAGAACTGAGGATCAACAAGCAGATCCGTGCGAAAGAGGTATTCCTCATTGACGAGAACAACGACAAGAGAGGCGTGACGAATTTCTTCGACGCCCTGGCGATGGCGGAGGACGCAGGCCTTGACCTGGTGGAGATCTCCCCCAACGCGAATCCTCCGGTATGCAAGATCATCGATTACGGAAAATTCAGATACGAACAGGAGAAGAAGCTCAAGGAAGCGAAGAAGAACCAGACCATCGTCAAGATGAGGGAAATCAGGATGCAGCCGAAGATCGACACCCATGACCTCGAGGTCAAGTCGAAGGCCATCGCGGAGTTCCTCTCGGGCGGCGACAAGTGCAAGGTCACCATCCGCTTCCACGGCAGGGAACTGGCCCATACCGAACTCGGCAGGGACGTTCTCATGAAGATACTTGAAATACTTACCGAAAAAGAGATAGCATACAACGTTGACTCCCAGCCCATGATGGAAGGAAGAAACATGTCGATGCTTCTCTCCCCCGTCAAGGGAACCGGGAAGAAACAGAGCAAATAATCTCCGTATGGGGATTCAAACGGCAGCTGCTGAGGGGTTCTTGTTCCTCAGGGCGCTTATAAGAGGTACATCATGCCTAAGATGAAAACAAGAAAAGCCGCCGCGAAGCGGTACAGGGTCACCGGTACTGGCAAGATCAGGTTCAAGAAGCAGGGTCTGCGCCATATTCTCACCAAGAAGACCACGAAGCGCAAGAGAAATCTCCGTGCAACTGGTATTCTCGCCGACATGGAAGCGAAGAAAGCGAAGCAGATGCTTCCTTACGCATGATTGGGAGGGTGTGAATTATGCCTAGAGCAGTAGACGGAACCAAACACAAGGACAGACGCAAGAAGATCATGGATCTTGCGAAGGGTTACTACGGTCGCAGAAGCACCAACAACCGTATCGCAAAGGATGCAGTGGCAAAGGCCGGCGCCTATGCCTACCGCGGAAGAAAGGAGAAGAAGAGGGATTTCAGAAAGCTCTGGATCGCCAGGATCTCCGCCGCGACAAGGGCTGAGGGTCTTTCCTACTCCCAGTTCATGCATGGTCTGAAGCTTGCCAACATCGAGCTCAACAGAAAGGCTCTCTCCAACATGGCCATCGAGGACAAGGCTGCTTTCAGCGCTCTCGTCGCCACTGCCAAGAAAGCACTTGAGGGTTGAGTGAAAAGGTCTTAACATTAAGCTAGGAGGTTGTCCATGACAGTTTATGAAAACATGTTGCTTCTCGAAGAGAGAGTCAAGAAAGCGGCTGCCTACATGATGAGGCTCAGAGCCGAGAACGATGCTCTGAAGAGGGACATCAAGCTCATAACAGCTCATAACGAGGAACTCCAGGCCTACGTCGACAACTACAAGGAAGACGAGGAGCGCATTTCGAAGAGCATCGAGACCTCTCTCGAAAGCCTCAATGAAGTCGGACTGGACAACCTCGACCTTTCTATTGACGACCTTGAAGCTGCAGAGCAGTTCTCGTCCATCGGCGGAGACGCCATGGATGCTATGGACATTTCCGGTCTGGAAGTGGACGTCGACTTCTAAGTCTGTTCAAAGTGCACAAAGAGATCACCGCAAGGTGGTCTCTTTTTTTTCTCACCGAAGAACAACCAGTAACAACTAAACTTTT
>JAGABK010000007.1 GCA_017614625.1 Spirochaetales bacterium | reverse complement strand
TGGTTCCCGTACTGGCGCGAGCAGAGGATGAACTTCTACGTCAACAGGCTCGGAATCCATCCGGAGCACCTGAGATGGCACCAGCACGGACCGGACGAGCTGGCCTTCTACGTCAAGGACGCCTACGACATCCAGTTCCTGTTCCCCATGGGATGGCAGGAGCTCGAGGGCGTGCACAGCAGGACCGACTACGACCTGACGCAGCACCAGAAGTTCTCCGGCAAGGACATGACCTATCTCGATCCCGACACGAACGAGAAGTACATCCCATACGTCGTCGAGACATCGGCAGGTCTCACCAGGAACGTCCTCATGGCCCTTTCGGATGCCTATGACGAGGAGGAGGTCGCCGACGGAGACGTCAGGACCGTCCTGCACTTCCATCCGTCCGTGGCTCCCGTCACGGTCGCGGTCCTTCCGCTTGTCAAGAAGGACGGACTTGCGGAGTACGCCTCCAAGCTGGAGCACGAGCTCCGCGACGAATTCGCCACATTCTACGACCAGAGCGGTGCAATCGGACGCCGTTACCGCAGACAGGACGAGATCGGTACGCCGTACTGCGTGACAGTCGACTACGACACGATGAACGACAACACCGTCACCCTCAGGTTCCGTGATTCCATGGAGCAGGTCAGGGTTCCCGTTTCCGAACTGGTCGCTACCATCAGAAAGGCGACAAAGGAATACAAGAGAGTATGAACAAAGCACTGAAGGTCCTTGTCGACAGAGGTTTCGTCAAGGACTGCACAAATTCCGACGGCCTGTCCGACCTGATGGACAGGGAACCCGTCACCTTCTACTGCGGCACCGACCCCACGGGTCCCTCGCTGCACGTGGGCCACATAGTCCCGTTCTTCGCCATGCACCATCTGCAGGAGGCGGGGCACAACCCCCTGGCCCTGGTGGGAGGCGGAACAGGTCTCATCGGCGACCCGTCGGGCAAGACCGAGATGCGCAAGATCCTTCCTGCCGAGACGATTGCAGAGAACGCCAAGCGCATCGCCGCGCAGCTTGCCAAGGTCGTCAACTTCGACGAGAATCCGCCCGCAGGCTACGGCCGTGCACGCATCGTCAACAACGCCGACTGGCTCGTGGACCTGAACTACATCGAGTTCCTCCGCGATGTGGGAAGATACTTCTCCGTCAACAGGATGCTCACCTTCGAGGGCGTCAAGCAGCGCCTTGAGAGGGGACTGTCGTTCATCGAGTTCAACTACCAGCTGCTGCAGTCGTACGACTACTACATGCTCTACAAGAACTACGGCAACCGCCTCCAGATCGGCGGAGCCGACCAGTGGGGCAACATCGTCGCCGGCATCGACCTGATCCAGAGGATGGGAGGACTGGAGTGCTTCGGCCTGACCTTCAACCTGATCATGCGCGCAGACGGCAAGAAGATGGGAAAGAGCGAGCAGGGTGCGGTCTTCCTCGACCCGACGCTGTACAGCCCGTACGACTTCTACCAGTACTGGCGCAACGTCGCCGATGCGGATGCCGTCAAGTTCATGAAGCTCTTCACCTTCATGGACCTGGACGAGATTGCCACGTACGACGACCCCGCACGCAACGTCAACGACACCAAGGCAAGGCTGGCCTATGAGATCACGAAGATCATCCACGGCCAGGAAGAGGCCGACAAGGCCGTCGCAGGCGCCAAGGCCGCTTTCGGAGGCGGAGGCGACAAGAGCTCAATGCCCACGGCCGAGATCGAGCTCGGAGAGGGCAAGGGAGTTCTGGACCTGTTCTTCGAGGCAGGTCTGTGCGCGACCAAGAGCGATGCCAGACGCCTTGTGGACCAGGGCGGATGCATCATCAACGAGCAGAAGATCACCGACGTCAAGGCCGTCATCACCAAGGACGACGCAAAGGACGGCGAGTTGATCCTGCGCGCAGGCAAGAAGCGCTTCATGAGAGTAATCTTGAAATAAGGTTCCGGGGACGTGTGCGGATCAGAAGAAGATCCCGCGCACGAAGATCTCGATTCCTATGGCTATCAGGATGAGTCCTCCGGCTATGGAGGACTTGCCCGCGAACTTCATGCCGAAGCGCTTGCCCAGTGCAAGGCCGCCGAGGCAGATGAAGTGGGTGACGATGCCTATGATCAGGGCCGAGACAAGGGCCATCTGCACGGGATAGTGCTCGATGGTGAGCCCCACGGAAAGGGCATCGATTGAAGTTGCAAGTCCCTGAACGACGAGCTTTCCGAAAGGAAGGCTCGTTTTTTCTTCGTCTTCGGACAGGCCGTTGTCCTTCATGGCGGACATGATCATGTCGCCGCCGATGTAAACCAGCAGGGCCAGGGCCACCCAGGGAACGAGCTTCTCAAGCGAGTTGAACAGGCTGATGAGGGTATGCACGCAGAGCCAGCCCAGCATGGGCATGGCGAACTGGAAGACGGCGTAGACGCCTGCAATCAGGTTCATGCGGCCGCCCTTCATCTCAGGCTCGTTAAGGCCGTTGGCAAGGGAGACGGAGAAGGCGTCCATTGCAAGGCCCGCGCCCAGGAGGATGCTGTTCAGGAAGAAGATCAGATTCCACTGCATGCTTATACTAATATAGCTTGAAAAGCGCGACTTGTTAAGCAAGGCCGCCCCGTTGTGGTATAATGACGGCCATGACAGGGAATGAACTGAGCTTGAAGGACACTCTGCCCAGCGGGCAGTGCTTCCGCTTCTCCGAGGAGAACGGGGTCTGGACCGTACGCGCAGGCGTAGGGGAGAACCTCAGGGTGCTGCGCGTGACGCAGGACGACCTGAGCCCCATCATGGACGACCCGTTCTGGTTCGGCTTCTTCGACATGGGAACCGATTACGGAAAGCTCAGGGAACAGTTCTCGGAGATTTCCCCCGTGATGAAGCAGGCCTGCGACTACGCCCCGGGCATCCGCATCCTGAACCAGGACCCCTGGGAGGCGCTGTGCAGCTTCGTGGTGTCCCAGAACAACAATATAAAGAGGATAATGGGCATCATCTCGCGCATGTGCGGTTTCTACGGCGCAGGAGGTTTCCCCACCGTCGAATCCCTGGTCGATGCCAGGGAGGACGACCTCAGGAAGCTGGGACTGGGATTCCGGGCCCCTTACATAGTCAACACGGCAAGGGCCGTGCATGACGGGGAGATCCGTCTGGACGCCCTGAAGACCCTGCCCATCGACCAGGCGCGCGCCATGCTGATGAAGGTCAAGGGAATAGGGCCCAAGGTGGCCGACTGCGCGCTCTTGTTCGGATGCCACCGCCTGGACTGCTTTCCCATGGACGTCTGGATGAAGCGCGTCATGGCCACGTTCTTCCCGGGACAGGACAAGGATATCTTCGGACCCTGCGCAGGCGTTGCCCAGCAGTACCTGTTCCACTATGCCCGCACCGGCGGCTATTTCAACTACAAGGAGAAGTGAATGATATTCGATACGCTTGACCAGATGGAGATGTATATACCCGTTCTTCCCGCCCTGAGGGTGATCGCCGACACGCTGGACCACGACGAGCTCTACGACAAGGCCCCGGGCAGCTACAGGACCAGGGACCCCAAGGTCACGTACACAATCTCCGAGTACATGACATCGGCAGCGGACAAGCCTTTCTCCTACCACCTCAACAGCACCGACGTTATCGTGGTCCTGAGCGGGCAGGAGCTTCTGAGCACCAGCTGGAGGGAGCTGAAGAACCAGAGCACCTCCTACGACAAGAAGACCGACGTGGGATTCTTCCAGGGCGAGCCCCTGACCGTGCTCCAGGCAGCGCAGGGACGTTTCGCCGTCTTCTTCCCGGGCGAGCCGAGCAAGAGAGGCATCGCTTCAGGGGAGCCTGCTCCGGTCAAGAAGGCCGTATTCAAGGTCGAGGACTGAGTTCAGTTTTCTATTTGTGAAGAAAAATGTGCTTTTCTCGACAAACGGTTTTCTCTTTCCGGGTTTTTTGTATATTTGAGACAGAAACACGGAGGAAACATCCATGAAGAAAGTATCACTGGCAAGTCTGATCATAGCGATTGTCCTTATGCTTTGCTCGATCGCAGTCACTTTCATCGGGTTCGTTTACATGAACGGCGCACGCGTCGTGAAACACGTTTCCACGTACGGCAACATGCGGACTTCCTACTACACCACCCAGTCACTGGGCAACTACAGTATCGGAATGATCATCGTAGGAGGCTTCCTGTTCCTCGGAGGAGTGCTCTTCCTGATCCTGGCGGCCAACACGTTCGTTCCCGCAGAACCGAAGAAGTGCTGCCACAAGGAAGAGAAGGCGAAGGAAGTCAAACAGGCGAAGACGGTCGAGGAAGCCCCGAAGGCCGAGGATTGCACCTGCACGAAGGAATGCGAGGAGCCTGCGGAACCCGAGGAGGAAGCACCCGCGGAAGAGCCTTCCGAAGAAGAAGCACCGGAACCTGAGGCCGAGGCCCAGGAAGAGCCGGTCTGATTACAGTAAACAACCAAAGCTCCTTTTGGTTAATAATAGTTTTTCCCTCTTTTCGGCCACCAGACACAACTCCCACCCAGTCTGGTGGTCACTTTTTTCCCTATGGTGTCCGCACTTGCACAAAAAGATAAAAAAGGATATATACAATATTGCATGCGGCAATAGCTCAGTTGGATAGAGCAACTGCCTTCTAAGCAGTAGGTCCTTGGTTCGAGCCCAAGTCGCCGTATCGACAGAAAACCCCGCCCACCGTGGCGGGGTTTTTCTGTTCGAAGCGACAATGTTGGGCGAGACGCGAGCGGTATGAGGACGCCCCGGGAGGGTCGCGTCCGAAGCGAGACGGCTTTTGCCGGACCACCGGTAGGCAAAAGCGAGCCCAAGTCGCCGTGGCCTTCGTTCTCCCGTCAGCATACTGACAAAAATATACTTTTTTTACGTTTTCAGTGGCAAAAAGTATAAAAAATATACTTTTTACTTCTTTTTTGGGCAAAAAAAGTATATATACGGAAGCGACCCCAAATCTTGAACCGGAGAACTGATTTGTTTCAGAACGCAATCGAATCTGCTATCATATTGAAAGCATTCAAAACGGCGGGGGAACCGCAGCAACTGATGCAGATATTGAGGAAATAATGAATCAGCTTTTCGAATCCGACAACATCCGCTTTGTGGAAGTCTCCGAGTCTCTGGTGAACGACTACCTTGTCATGGTCAACGACTACGAGAACGTCAACAGGTTCATCGGAGGCATGGACAAGTCATACACGCTGGAACAGGAGATCTGTTGGGTGAAAGGCAAGCTGAAGGACAAGGCTCTGGTCTATTCTATGCTTGAGAAGAAAAGCGGCAGATTCATCGGAAACAGCGAACTTCGGAACCCGACGGATTCGGAGGGGGAACTCGGAATCGCCATCACGGCCCACATGCAGAATCATGGATACGGAACGGAAGCCGTCCGTGCACTGACCGATTACTGGTTCAACCGGATTGGTCTGAAAAGGATCCATCTGCGGACAAAGCTGATCAATGCCAGGGCAAGGCATGTCTATGAGAAGTGCGGATTCACGGAATTCAAACGTGATGACGAGTATGTTTACATGGATTTGTTCCAAAGCGGAATGAGGCTTGTCGAACTCTCAATCGAATTTGAAGAGCAGATTCGTGCATACAGGAAGGAATTTCTTGAGAGCGGCGATTCCATGGACGGTACCGGTTCGCTCAGAAAGTTCGAAAATCCGCAGGACTGGATCGACCATTTCAAGAATCAGAATTCCGCTCCGCATGGACGCGTCCCGTCCACACAGTATATGTTCGTGCGGGAGGAGGACAGGAAGATTGTCGGCATGATTCAGATCCGTCATTACTTCAACGATTACCTGGAGAAGTTCGGAGGCCATATCGGTTATTCCGTCGCGCCTAGCGAGAGGCGCAAGGGATATGCGACGCTGATGCTGAAGACCGCGTTGCCGAAGTGCAGGGAACTGGGAATCGACAGAGTCCTGATTACCTGCATCAAGGGCAACGAGGGAAGCAGAAGGACAATCCTGAGAAACGGCGGCGTCTACGAATCCACGGTCCATGAACCGGATGAGGGAATAGATCTGGAACGGTACTGGATTGACCTTTCCAAGTGACAGATACCGGTTTGTCCTCTTTTCTGCTATCATATCAACGGTTTCACCGAAGCGAGGAATCTTAATGATAGGTACGTCTGCATACATCGGCATCGGAATAATGATCGCAGGAGGAGTCCTGCTGCCTGTTGCCGTCACAATCTGGTGGCTGAAAAAGACAAAGGAACGGTTCACTACGGTGCTGGCCGGCGCCGCCACATGGATTCTTTTTTCCATGCTGCTTGAGAAGATTCCCATCTACTTCCTGTTCAACCCCAAGACCAGGCTTGGACAGAGTATTCTTGGCAGCGTGGTGCTGTACACGGCAATTGGTGCCCTGCTTGCGGGAATCTTCGAGGAGACCGGAAGGCTCGTGGCCTTCAGGACTGTTCTCAGGAACCGCACCAACAGGGAGACCGGACTGTCGCACGGAATCGGACACGGCGGCTTCGAGGCTCTGTTCATGATGGGTGTGACCGGAATCGAGTTCATTGCTTTCGCCGTCATGATCAATGCGGGAACATTCCAGTCCCTGGTCGACCAGACTGCCGCCACGGGGGTGGATACGTCCAGCTTGCAGGCAATACCTGCTCAGATTGCTGCAATCACTCCTGTTTACGGTCTGGTCAGTCTCCTTGAAAGGGTCTCGGCCATGTTCCTGCACGCTGGACTGTCCATCCTTGTCTTCCATGCAGTCAGGGAGCGCAGGACGGGTCTTTATCTTCTTGCAATCATCCTGCATGCGCTGTTCGATGTCCCTGCAGCCCTTTATCAGACCGGCGTCCTGAACCTGTATGTCGTGGAGGCCATACTTGCCGTCTATGCGGTGCTGTTCTTCGTCGCCGTTGACAGGGTCCTGTACAGGAAAGAGGGCGGAAGCCGTGAACCGCAGCCGACGGAGGGGGCGAAATGCTGAACCGCGAACTGATTGAAAAGACAGAAGCTTTTCTGAAACAGAAATTCGACTCCGCCGTTTATCTGAACAGCCATCCGGAGGCCAAGGCCTACCGCATCGAGCACACGTACAGAGTGGCCAACATCGGACTGGAGATAGCACGTAAGGAAGGCTTCGACGAGACCGAGATGGTAATCGCATGCCTTCTGCACGATGTCTCGTACTGCGAGGAGTTCGGTGAGAACGGCTGGATTGAGCACGGAAGGCGCGCTGCGAAGATCGCACGGCCGTTTCTGACGGAGCTCGGACTTGCAGAGGACCGCATAGACGACATCTGCTACGGCATTGCCATCCATGTGGACGAGAAGGCCGATTTCCCAGGAGAAAGGACGCCGTTCGCGCTTACCATTGGCGCCGCGGACAACATCGACCGCTTCGATGTCTACCGCATCCATGAATGGCTCGGCAACGACGGTTTCTCCGCCATGGGACTGGAAGAGAAGCGGGAATACTGCGCCAGGCGTCTTGCCAGATTGCACGAGCTGATGAACGAGCCGATGGGAACCAGGACCGCCGACGAGATGTGGAGGTCACGCCTGTCCTTCAACATCTCGTTCTATGAGAAACTTGCCAGGCAGTTCGAACTCAGCGACCGGGTGGTCGACTGAGGCCCGGATACCGGAGGTGTTGCCTTGAAGGTGATATTCGAATCGGAAAACATACAGTTCGTCCCTCTCTCTGAAGACCTGGTGCCTGATTACCTGACAATGGTGAACGACATCGAGAACGTCCAGCGTTTCATCAGGTTCGTGTACGAGGCGCATGAGCCGTACACCGAGGAGCAGGAGATCGACTGGGTGAGAAAAAAGCTCGAGGCCAAGGCGCTCAATTACTCCATGATCGAGAAGAAGAGCGGCGAATTCATAGGCAACATCGAGCTGATGGACCCGAAGGATTCCGTGGCGGAGCTGGGAATCGCAATCACCGCTGCGAAGCAGGACTGCGGGTACGGGACCGAGGCCATAAAGGCGATTCTCGGATATGCCTACGGGGTGCTGGGCTTCGAGAAGATCGTCCTCAAGGCGAATCCGGACAACGCCAGGGCAATCCATGTCTATGAGAAGTGCGGCTTTTGCGAATACGACCGCACGGTCGACCATGTCTTCATGGAGACATACAGGGATTCCGGCAAATGAGGCTGCTGTTCACGCTGGACATGAAGGATTACGACGGATGCACGAAGACTTTCGTCCGTGACTCTGCCAGAAGCATAATCATCAGAAACGGGAAGGTTGCCATGGTCCACAGCCTTATGTACGGTCACTACAAGTTCCCCGGCGGAGGCATAGAGAAGGGCGAGGACCCTGTCGATGCCATGATCCGCGAGACGCGCGAGGAAGCAGGGCTTGCCGTCATTCCCGGAACAATCAGGTAATACGGATACGTGCACCGCACCCAGAGAAGCAACAGGGACAGGAACACCCGCTACGTCCAGGACAACTACTATTACTTCTGCGAAGTCGCCGACGAGCCCATTGGCCAGGACCTTGACGACTACGAGGCCGAAGAGCAGTACAGGCTGGAATACATCGACCCGGCTGTCGCGATACAGAAGAACCGCACGGTGGATGCTCCTGCCTTCAACAGGGTGATGCTTGAGCGCGAGGCCCTGGTGCTGGAGCTGCTGATCGCAGAGGGCTATCTGAGCTGAGGCTGTCAACGGTGTTGACGACGTTCACGGAGGTCACGAAGGTCACGAAGGCCACGACGCTTACGACGCGCACGGTGGTCACGACGTTCACGAATGACAACGAATAGTGATTAGATTCCTCTATTTGATTATAATGATGCCATGGACCTCAATTTCTTCTTCGACATAGACGGCACGATCCTTCCCATAGGCCGGCCCATTCCGCAAAGCGCCCTTGATGCCCTCTGGAAAGCCAGGAATCTGGGATGCAGGATGTTCCTCAGCTCGGGAAGAAGTCCGCAGGAGCTTCCGGACGAGATAAAGGTGTTCCCGTTCGACGGAGGCGTCCTTTCCGCAGGTGCGACAATCGTGTACCGCGATGAGGTCATCCAGCGAAAGACCTTCTCCGAAGAGCAGCAGAAACTCTTCTTCAAGGTGGCGGAGAAGTACCGGCTCTGTTGGCTGCTGCAGGGCCCGGACGCCACGTATACCACGCGCGACGGGCATGACTTCCACGAGGAGATGACCAGGGCGGTCTACAACAGGACGACGAGTTTTCCCGATTTCAGGATCGTAGAGTCATTCCCGAAGGACCTTCCCATCGTGAAGGCCTACATCATGTCCCGCGAGGGTCTGGTCCTCAAGGCCAGAGAAGAGCTCGAAGGGCCGTTCCACTGCACGAACAACACCACCGGAATGGCCCCGACCATCGCCGGCGAGGTCATGGCGAAAGGTCTGTCCAAATCAGCCGGCATCAAGACCATCCTCGAATACATCCATGCCGATGTCTCCACGACCGTCGGAGTTGGCGACGGCGAGAACGACCTGGACATGATAGATTTCTGCCATACGGGCTTAGCCATGGGCAACGCCTGCGATGTGCTGAAGCAGCATTCCGATTATGTGTCAGCCGGTATCGATGAGA
>JAGABK010000099.1 GCA_017614625.1 Spirochaetales bacterium | reverse complement strand
GACTGCTTTTCTGAATTCCTCTCCGAACGAGGAAAGCGCCGCTTCGTCCGCGCAGTCGGCTGCGCCCTGGAAGACGGGGCTCCTGCCGCCGCCTCTGGCATTTATCTTCGCAAGAAGCGGCCTGACCCTGGCGTTGAAATCCACGGATGAGTATCTTCCGCCCAGGCCTATGAGCCACTTGGTCCTCCCGCCCTCCGTCAGCATCACAACAAGGGCGATGTCCCCGCAGGAGGGAACGCACCTTCCGTAGCTCTGGACATCCGAACCGGCCTCGCAGCGGATGAAACAGAAGCCCTCCCCGTCCTTCTTCTGAAGGATCTCCTGAAGGCAGAGCTTCTCCATGGCGGATGCGGCCTTCGCCCTTGCCTCGGAAAGCTCGCCTGCCATGTTTGAAACCTTGGCCTCAAGTTCGGAAGGACTGCATGTGAGGCGACCCGTCATGTCCTGGATGATGCGGTGCTCGGAAAGAAGAGCCTCAAGGGCCTGTTCGGCGCATCTGAAGTACAGCCTCACATGGCCGCGGATCTGCTCGTGGCCCAGACAGTAGACAAGGCCTATCTCCCCCGTGCGCGCCACATGGACGCCGCCGCAGGCGACGCGGTCCACGTCTTCAATCTCGACAATGCGCACGTCGCCTTCCACCTTGATGGAGCGCCTCAGGCCCAAGGCCTCGGCGTCGGAGTGGCTCATCTCGTGATAGATTATCCTGTGGTCCTCGCGGATCTTCTCATTGGCGGCAACCACCAGGCGGTCTATGACATCCTGCTCCACCGAGCCCTTGTCGGTTTCTATGGTCAGGTACTCGTCGCCCTGGTGGACGGCCACGGTTCCTATGGAGAACATGGTGAAAAGAAGGCCCGAAAGAAGGTGCTGGGCCGTGTGGATCCTCATGAACCTGATCCTGTGCTCCCAGTCCAGGGAAAGCTCGAGGACATCGCCCTCTTTCACCGCGGCCGAAGGCTCAAGGACAAGGATCGAGTCCCCGTCGGAGGCCTTGCGGGTGTCAAGGACGCGGAAAGCTCCCAGATTTCCCCTGTCGCCCGGCTGACCGCCGCTTTCGGGGTAGAAGACCGTCCTGTCCGTCTGAACCAGGGTCTCCTTGTCCGAGCGGGCGACTGAGGTGACGGTGCAATTCAGGGTGCGAAGATATGTGTCCTGATAATAAACTTTGTCCATGAGGCTCTCCCTAGCATAATTCTATCATATCGGAAGGCGTTCACAAAGTTGCCCAAGAGACAGGAAAGCATTATCTTATCAGTAAACCGAGGAGAGCACATGGCACGCATCAGATCAGCCTGGGAGATCGCGCTGGAGAAGACCCGCGACATAGAGATAGACGAGCAGAAGTACAGGGAAGGCACGCTTGAGAAGGAAGGCATGGCGCTGGCAGGAGGTTACCTGAACAACACCGACAAACCCTTCGACGAGGTCGTCGCAAAGTACTCGTCCTACAGCCCGGAGGACCTCGCCATCGTGCGCAAAGGCATGGCGGGAACCATCATCTCCAACATCAGCCTTCCGTCGGACGACATCTTCAGGCTGCGCTTCGACCGCAACTGCGACCTTGCGCGCCTTGTCAGCGGCAACAATCCCGAGGTGGACGGCCTGATGCACCAGGTGGGAGACTTCCTGCAGCAGTACATCGACGCAAGGGCCGCCTTCGTGGACCGCATGCAGCAGCAGATCCGCCAGGCCATGGAGGAGAACCCCGAGGGCGTCAACTCCTCGCAGTACTCTCAGATCATCAGCCAGAACCTCAAGAAGATGGAGGCGCAGTACTCCGACGCGCTTGAGAACACCAAAGAGACGCTGAGGCAGCTTCTCGCCTGATTATCCTTTTTTTATTCAGAGACCGGCAGGGCCGTCGCGTAGGCCACGCTGGGATTGCCGTCCTTGTCGCGCTTTACCGTATACCTCACGCGGAACGGAACCCTCTCGCATGTGAGGGGCATGATCTCGTCTATGTCCTCGCCCCTGTCCACGCGCTCCATGACCTCCCTGTAATGGAGCCCCTCCGGGAAGATGCACGTGTCGATCGCCGGCTGCGGGTAGTTCTCGACCTTCTGCGGCAGGCTCAGGTACTTCTGGCACCTGAAGCACGGGAACATCTCCTTGGTCCTGATGTCGTACTTCCAGAAGAACATGTTCACCTGCTCCGCCGCGTTCATGAAGATGTCCTCGCGCTCCTCGATGGCCTTCAGAAGCTCCTCGTTCCTGGACGAGAGCTCCACGCGCTCCGTGATGTCCTCGATGCTCAGGTAGAAGATCTCCAGCTCCACCTTGCGGGCGATGAGCCTGAGACGGTTGTGGCTCCAGAAGGCCCTGCCCTTGGAGTCGATGTCCGGGGACAGCGTCATGCAGCTTGCCTCCCCGCCTGTCGATGCGGCCACGTCCAGGGCGTCCGTGAATGCCTCGGCCGATTCTGCGTCGAAGCCGGCAAGGAAGTCGTACTGGCGTTTCATGTACTCATCGCGCGGGATGCCGACCATCCTGTAGAACATGTCGTTCATGCGCACCGCCCTGACCGTTCCGGTCTGGTCGCGCGTCAGGATCGCAGCGCCTCCGACGAAGCTGTTGAAGATCAGCGTGTTCTGCGATTCGATGTCGAAGAAGTCGATGCTCTCCCCGCTCTCCCTGCCCGGAAGTTCGACGGAGGAGAACCGGTAGGTGTTCCTGCAGAAGGCGTTCTCGAAGTCATCGGCCGTCATGGGCTTCGAGAAGAGGAAGCCCTGCATGTAGCGGCAGCCCACGGACTTGAGGAAATCGGCCTGCTCGCGGGTCTCCACGCCCTCGGCGACGACGGCAATGTCGATGGAATGGGCCATGTTGACCACCGAGAGGATGATCTTGCCGCAGCGGTGGAAGCAGTCCTCCTCGGAGAGGAAGTCCCCGTCTAGCTTGATGACCTCGACGGGCATCTCCTTCAGGGCGCACAGCGACGAATAGCCGCTGCCGAAGTCGTCCATCTCGATGACGAAACCGCGCCTGCGCAGGTCCCCCAGTGCATCGAGGAACTGCGTCGTGTCGTCAGAATAGGCGGACTCGGTGACCTCGAGGTGAACATCGCGAAGGGCAAGGCCGTGCTTGGAAAGAAGGCCCAGCAGGTAGTCGGCCATGTCGCTGTGGTACAGGTCGTAGCGGGAGACGTTGACGGAAATGGATGGAATGGCGTAGCCCTTTGCCTTCCAGGAGGCGAACGTGGCACAGGCGGTGTCCCATATGTACTTGTCCATCTCGTAGATGAAACCGGTCCTCTCGAACTCCGCGATGAAACTGCCCGGGGAAATGACGAAACCGTCGGGCTTGACCCAGCGGGTAAGCACTTCCACGCCCGTTATGGCGTCGGTCTCATAGTTGAACTGCGGTTGGAAATATGGAACGAACTGGCCGTCACGAAGCGCGGTCAGGAAATAGCTGTTGTTCTTGCTGCCCATGGTATGACTCCCGGTAACAGTATGTACAATGCCTTCCGGATGCATTATCGCGGATTTTGTCAAAATAATCAAAGAGAATCGGCAAAATACACAAATCCGGGGGTCAGAACGCGCGGACAGGACGGACGCGGAAATAGTAGTCGCGGTTGCCGTCGTAGGTGTCCCCGTCGGTGAAGTACTGGTACCATGCCGTGTTGGGGAACATCACGTATTCGGATGACGACCAGTAGTCGTCGTAGTAGGTGTCCGGGAAGTTGCCCGTCTTCTTCTGCTTCAGGACCGTGAACATCAGCGCCAGCTCCTCGCGGCTGGGAAGGAACCATCCGTCGATCACGTTGCCCTCCCCGTCCACGTAGACCAGGTCGGCGCACACCTTGGCGGCGTACAGGTCCGTGGTCTTGCTTCCGGTCACCTGCTCGTAGGCCGCATCGCCCATGGCGTTTACCAGAAGCTCCGTGTTGCGCATGCCGGTTCCCACTTCCTTGTCCGTGCAGTCCAGATAGTAGTACAGCGTGTCGCCGTTTACGAAGAGGTTCTTCCCGTCGGCCGAGGTGCGGTAGTAGCCGAAAATGAACTCGTCCTCGCCCTTGTCGTAGCCCGGGGTGTTCTCGTCCACCGTCGGGACCCCGTTGACCAGCTTCAGGTCCGCAGGCGCCGCCTCCAGGTACCTCCAGCCGTCCGAGTACTCGCCCTTGTCGTAGAAGACGAATCCCACCGAGCCCTCGGGGATAGGATAAAGGGCGGCCAGGGCAGCGGACAGGTCCACGCTTCCGAGGTCGTAAGTACATCCGTTGCCGGTAATTACGATTTCGACTGTCCCGAATTCCGAAAGATAGTCGAATTCCTCGCCCATCGTGAATTTCAGGCCGTTGTAAGTGCTTCCGTTCCTTATGACGCGTGCCGTGTACGGGAAGGAGAATCCCAGTTTGGAGGAGATGACCACCTCGTACGTCGAGGCCACCGTCTGCATGCCGGAAAGCTTCGCGTCCACCCCGTTCTCCTTCAGCACGAAGCTGAAGTCGCCGTAGGTCGAAATCTCCACCGTCCATGTCAGCGGAAGGCCGCCAACTGCACCCGTGGAGAAGGTGCCGGGCATCTCCTCCGAAAGCGCAGTGCCGTTGTTGTCCGAAAAGGCTACGGTGACGGCGAAGGCGGCGGTGACGGTCATGGCAAGGACAAGAAGGAACAGCAGTGTCTTTTTCATCGGAATCTCCCTTGTAAACTGTATCCCTGCTCCCCGCCCATGTCAAAAGGAAAGGTCCCGGTTCACAGAAACTACACGAAGGCCTATCTGAGCCTTATGGTCCCGCCGCGCCTGTTGAACACGAACGTGCCGTTTGCGATGCCGGCCTTCAGGACGTTCGACAGCGTCTCGCGGATCTGGCGGCCCTTGACCTGGAAGCCAAGAAGGCGGTTGGTCCCGGTGAGCACGTCCTCGCGCTTGACCGGCTCTCCGCTTTCAAGGAAGGCGCACATGGCGTTGAAGACCTCTATCTGCGGGAAATCGGCTATGGAGCGGAAGGTCCCCTCCCTCATGTTCTCCTTCTGGCCCGACGGCCTGTAGTCCGTATAGCCCCTGAACTGCAGCGCCTCAATATCGGCCTCGCACCCGCGGAAGCTCTCCGGCCAGAACACAAGGTGCTCCGCCCCGTCGCAGTCCGTCTGCCTGGTGCACACCGCACCGGTGGAAAGAAGGATGTCCCGCATGAAAGGAGCGATCAGGCTTCCGCGCTGGAATATCGCGAACGACTTGAGGACTTTCAGCTCAAGAAAGTCATCCACCACAGGCCCCTCGCCCTCTATCACCTGCATGAAGCGGGAGGCAATCCCCTGCCTGTCGTATCCGGTGAAATCCTTGTACGGAACCCCGGTCAACTGAAGATCTACGCAACTGTATTCCATGTGCAAACGCTCCTTTTTCACATGATAGCATGAAATGGCGCGGACAATCCCATTTTCTTTGCCATCACTTGACTAAATCCCCGATAAAAGTGTAAGTTTGTCCTGTTCAACCGAACACACGCGGCTATGGTGGAATTTGG
>JAGABK010000098.1 GCA_017614625.1 Spirochaetales bacterium | reverse complement strand
CTTCCTGACCACCGCGTCCTCGTCCAGTTCGACGACCGCGACGGGGACGGTGCTCACGCTGGAGGATCCCATGCGGATAACGTAACTGCCTTTCTCAAGGACGTAGGCGGACAGCTGTTCGCTGAAGGAAGCAATGTCCCGGATATCGAATATGATTGAAAGATTCTGGGTCTCTCCGGGCTCCAAGGTCATTGTTTTCTCAAATGCTGCAAGGTCCTGATAGGGCTTTCCGAGCTTCCCCTGAGGGGCCGAGACGTAAATCTGGACCACTTCCTTTCCCGCATGTTTTCCCGTGTTCTTCACGCGCACCGGGATAGTAAGCTGTCCTTCCTTTTCCTCCACCGGATAGGGCTCCAGGCTGAAGGTCGTGTACGAGAGGCCGAAGCCGAAGGGGAATGTGGGGGCCTTTCCGACGCTGTCGAAATACCTGTATCCGACATAGACTCCCTCGCGGTAGTCCGTGTCGTCGCTTCCGCCGAAATCTCCGATTGTCTGGTAGTCTTCCCATGCAGCCCATGTGGTGGCCAGCTTTCCCGACGGGTTCTGCCTGCCCAGGAGGATCTCTGCCAGGGCCGTTCCCGTCTCGACTCCCAGCTGGGAGAGAAGGAGGATGTTCTTCACTTCGCCCAGGGCGCTGAGGTCCACCGGTCCGCCTGTGTTGAGGACGAGCATGAACTTCTCATAAATCGAGTTCAGCTTCAGGATGTCGCGTGTCTCGGAATCTGTGAGGAACACGTCGCCTTTCTCAGGCTTTCGGTCGTCTCCCTCTCCGGAGTTCCTCGAGAGGACGTAGATGCAGACCTGAGCGTTCTTTTCGACCGGGATGTCGTATTCGGGCACCTTCATCGTCTTTCCCAGACAGAAGATGTACGCCGGCTCGCCGCTTTCGCGCGCCTGGCGTCTGATTTCCTTTATGAAATCCTGCCTGGCCTGCTCCAGGGTGCTGTCGTAGGCGTCCAGCCAGTCCTTCGTGGTGATCTTGAAACCGGCCTCCTCGAGGCCCTGTTCGACGTTGACGAAGAACCTGGAGTTGACTTCTCCGGAACCCGTTCCTCCCTTGACGGTCTTCCTGACTCCGCTGCCGTAGGCGGCGATCTCACAGGGTGACGGAAGGGGGAAGGACCCGTCGCTTCTAAGAAGGACGGTGCATTCGGCCAGCGTGCCGTGGATCAGTTCAAGGTGTTTCTTCTCATAGTCAAAAAGTTCCATAATCTTCTCCGGTTTGGCAATATCCTGATGATATCCTGAGTATATCATGGAAACAGATGACAAGGATAAGAAAAAAGCTATGAAACAGCAGTATTTCCCTGTTTTCTATTGCAACAATCCGGGGATGGGGAGACAATCGAATCATGAGAACAAGAGAACAGGCACTCACGTACGGATTGTCGTTTCCCGACACCTATCTGGATGCACCGTTTCACGACAACAACTGGCAGCTGGTGCGTTTCGCCGGAAACAACAAGGCCTTCCTCTGGACATACGAGCGGGGAGGCTATGTCAATCTCAACGTAAAGGCGGAGCCCGACAAGGCCCGTGCCTGGCGTGATGCCTTCGATTCGGTCATCCCGGGCTACCACCAGAACAAGGAGCACTGGAACACAATCATCCTTGACGGCAGCATTCCCGAAAAGTACATCAGGCTGATGATCAGCGACAGCTACGCCCTGATATCGGACAACCCGTCGAAAAGAATCTACGAGGCCGTGAGGAAGATTCCCTGCGGCCGGGTGGCGACTTATGCGCAGGTGGCCGGAATGGCAGGCGACAGGAAGATGGCCAGGGCAGTGGGAAATGCCCTGCACAGGAATCCCGAACCGGGCACAATCCCATGTTTCCGTGTCGTGAACTCGAAAGGAGAGCTTTCGGGTGAGTTCGCCTTCGGCGGAGCGGGGGCCCAGCAGAGGCTTCTGGAGGCGGAAGGAATCGAAGTCATCGACGGCAGGGTCGATCTGAAGAAGTATGGGATCGAAGATGAGCTTTAGGACTGCCTTCGTCTGCGGAAACAGGGAATGCTTCGGGTATTCCCGGGAGGGATCGCGCATCCTTCTGCTTCAGGGTGTGGATGAGAACGACCTTTCGGTACTGGAGGAGCAGGTCCGCCTTATCGGGGAGCAGTCTCCGAAGCCGTTCACATTCGTCGCATTCAGGATCGGTGACTGGAACAGCGAGCTTTCCCCCTGGCCGGCGCCTCCTGTCTTCGGAAACATTCCGTTCGGAGACGGCGCTCCGCAGACCCTTTCATTTGTGGAGAACACGCTGATTCCGGAGGCCCGTTCGCGGTTCGGCCTTCCTCAAGACTGTCCCGTAGTGATAGGCGGCTATTCGCTTGCGGCCTTCTTCGCCCTCTGGGCGTCATACAACAGCCCGTCCTTCTCCGCAGTCGCCGCCGCGTCTCCGTCGGTGTGGTTTCCCGGATGGCTGGATGCCGCGGCTTGCGGGTCATGCAGAGCCAAAAGGGTCTATCTGAGTCTGGGCGACAGGGAGGAGAAGACGCGCAATCCCGTCATGGCGACGGTAGGGCAGTGCATCCGCGGACAACATGAGCTGCTGGAATCCCAAGGCGTGGACTGCGTCCTCCGGTGGAACGAGGGCAACCATTTCAAGGATACGGGCATCCGTTGCGCCAAGGCGTTCGCCTGGTGCCTGGAGGATTAGGACCCTGCTTTCAGCTGTTCACGGCGATCACGAGCGTCACGACGATCACGAGCGTCACGACGGTCACGAATGTCAACGGATCCCGTCTACGGGTTCATGACCCTGAATCCCTGCGTCCGGAGGGCTGCGGAGTATTCCCTGTGTGTGTCCGCCGACAGGACCGACGGGTCGTGCGCGTCGAAGCCTATGTAGACGTCCGGGTCGTATGCCGAGGCCAGTTCCCAGAACTCCCTGCAGGGGTAGCCGAGCATACCCGGTTTCTTCTTCTGGAAGCCTGAAATGTTGTATTCGATGGGAATTCTGTACTCTTTGACGATTTCCAGGACATCGATCGAGGCGGACCTGCAGTTCGCGTCGAAGGTGCCCAGGGTGTTGAACATAAGGTCCGGATGGGCGATGTACATGAACAGTCCGGTCTCCACTGCCTCGGCCAGGGACTCGGTGAAATAGCTCATGGCCTTGGGCGTGCATCCGTAGCCGTAGTACTGGAAGCTCTCCGACGGACCGCAGTAGTGGTGGCCCAGAAGGATGTAGTCCAGTCCGTATTCCTCCTTCGTGTCCCTGAGCCAGGACATGTACTGGGGGAAGTATTCGGCCTCAAGTCCGACCCTGATGTCGATCCTGTCGCTGAACTCGTCCCTGAGGGCCCTGACGGAGGAAACGTATTCGTCCATCTGGCTCAGGTCGAGTCTTCTGTGCTGTGTGAAATCCGATTCCCCGTAGGGCCATGCAGTATGTTCTGAGAAGCCGAGGAGGGCGAATCCTTCCCTGACGGCCTGTTCGACGTATTCCCTGTCTGCGCCGACGGCATGGTTGCACCTGGTTGTGTGCGTGTGCCAGTTCGCCGGCCTGTTTGACTTGCTTTCCATGCGAATGAGAGTAGCACAAAGACCGGGGGATTGAAAGAGGCGGTGTGTTTGGGGTAATCTTCCAGCCAGGTAATTTACAAGACAGGAGAGTGTCAATAATGGCTGAAAGCAAAGCATCGTTCAATTTCGCATCAGTTACGAAGTTCATCGTCGGCATCCTGCTTCTCTTCATGGGAATCGCGGGTTTCATCAACACCAGGGGAACAGGTTTCACACACGGCCTGTTCAAGTTCCTCGATGAGGATGCGTTCATCTACATCGTGTCCGGTGTCGTCGCAGTTGCAGGTCTCGTCCTGGCTTGCGAGCCCTTCATCAAGGGCTTCCCGGCACAGATCGGAACCGTCAGCGGCATCGTCGCCGTCGTCTTCTGGGTCCTCGTCATCGTCTTCAAGGACATCACGACCCTCGGAGATGTCGAGTTCGTCGATTTCGTCCAGAACGTCATCGTCGACCTGCTGATCTTCTTCGCCATCCTGCAGTCCACAGTGCTCAAGAGCGGCAAGTAAGACCCGGTCCCGGAACAGAAAAAAAGCAGTCTGCAAGCAGGCTGCTTTTTTCATGCCATTGTACTGCCCGGTCACGTTATTTCCATGTACAGCGCCAGCTGGAGGTTCTTGTTGAATCCGGCTCCGAGGATTACGTCTCCAACCGGCGTTTCCAGTCCGAAACCGGCAGAGATTCCGAGGTCCCACGCCTCAAGGCAATGGGCGAACGGGACCATGGATGTGAAGTCGGGGGCCGCGATGAACGAGTATTTGTGGTTGGATCTGACTCCTCCTCGCACCTCAATGCTGAGGAACCTGTTGACGAATCCTTTTCCGAGCCCTATCTGGATTCCGATTCCGCCGGTTATGAAATCCGTGAACAGGGCACCCGAGGCATAGCCCGGCATTCCGTCCCATCCGCCGTACGTCTCGAAGAGACTTCTCATGTCCTGGTTTCCTCTTGATGTTACAGCTGTGAAGTCCACCCACAACGATGTCGTTTCCGACAATGTGAAGTTGTGTTCGGCGGCTACGGCCAGCTTGTATTCGTGTTTCGATTCGAAGCTGTTCCATCCAAGATAACCGGAGAAGTCGAAACGGCTTCCCGAGGAGCCGAAGAAACCGTTGGAGTATCCGGGATAGAAAACGGCCTCAAGGTGTACGGAAGGGATGAACGCCATGACAAGTTTATCGGAGGTTTCGGAGTAGGGGTATGCCCAGACCAGTTCCGTCCGTCCGTAGAGCATGATGCTGTGGGACTGTTCGTTGGTCAGCATCAGGCCCAGGTCCGCCGATACAAGCTGTTCGATGAATTCGTTCAGGGATATCGACTCCGTCTTGTCCGTGAAGTTGGAGAGTGAACCTATGGAGGCATTGGCCCTGAGTGTCAGGAATGTACGCTCCGCGAAGTCTTTTGAAATCCGCAGCATGGCCATTGCCGAGAAGTCGGTTGTCCTGCTGATGGTGCTTCTGATGCGGTTGTCAAGGCTGATGCGCGAACCGCCCAGGTCCTTTATGAACGTCCTGAGGCTGAATGTGGGGAAGAAGGCCCGTTTTGTTCTGCGTTCACTCTCATTCAGGTCCGGGTCGAAGAAGAAGCCGTAGCCTCCTGATCCGTACAGGCCTACGGAGACCCTTGTCCTTCCGAGAAGATCCTCGTGGAGGGCCTCCTTGCTGGAGAGATAGGTCTGTTTCCACTGCTCAGGGTATTTCGTGTGGTACTCGCTCACACGGTCTGCATCCTTGTATTCTTTCTGGCCTTCCGTGAAGAGGGAAGCGATTTCCCTGAATTTGTCCTGCTGCTCTGCGACTTCGATGTAGCTCTGCTCCAGTATTCCTTCGACTTCGCCGAAACTCATGGTTCCGTACATGGTCTCATCGGGGGCGAACCAGAAGTCCGCACCGTCGAGTTCGCCCTTGGATACGTTGGTGAGGACGACGCTGAGCGTTCCCCCGAGTACTCCGGACAGGGATGTGTAGTTCTCCAGGCGGGCAGGGGTCTTGTCGTATCCGCCCAGGGTGACGCAGATGATGATGTCATAGCCTTCCTCTACGGCTCTGTGGACAATGTAGTTGCTTACGACGCCTCCGTCCATGTAGACGTTTCCGTCTTCGGTTATGACAGGCTCGAAGGCGATGGGGATGCTCATGCTGGATCTCATGGCGGTAAGCAGGGAGCCTTCGGTGAAGATCACCTCGTCGCCGGTGATCATGTCGGCGGCATTGCATTCGAAGGGAATGACGAGGTCTTTGTCGAAATCGATTTCCGTGGGAACATTGCCCATGTACTTCACAAGGAAGTTGAGGATCATGTAGTCGTCGATCAGTCCCGTGGTTCCTCCGATTCCCTGGGAAAGGGAAAGCGACAGAACGTTGTTGCTTGAATAATCGAAGGCGTTGAGCACCTCGTTGTATCCCGAAGAGAGTATGGAAGTGAACATGGTCGAGAGGTCCTGTCCTGTCACGATTCCGATCATTTCTTTCGGGGAATAGCCCGAAGCGTACAGGCCGCCCACCAGGGCTCCCATACTGGTTCCGAAGACCTTGTCGATGGGGATTCCGTAACGCTCCAGCTCCGCGATGATGGGAATATGTGCGATTCCCTTCGCTCCACCTCCCGAAAGAACGAGGGCGACGGAAGGTCGTTCGGTTCCGTCCTTCGCCTTCACTGTGGCGGGAAGGATTGAGACTGCGAACAGAATCAGAAGGATTGTGAGAACGGTTTTCTTCATTGCGGTTTTCTCCCTTGCAACTTCAGGATATTTGAAAAATGTTGCCGCTTGCAAGACGGAGAAGGTTTCCAAAAAGGACAAATATGTGTATTCTGAAGAAAACTTAACCCACCCTTCAGGAGAGAAAGATGAAAAAAGGAATTGTAATGATACTTGTCCTGGTCGTCGCATCAGCTTTCGCGTTCGCATCGGCCGAACCGGCAGCCCAGACTGTCCCGACTGAGGACTATCTCGGAATCAGCGTCGGATACGGCTACGCAGGTGAGGAGTCAAAGACCGATGGCGGTGCCACGAGGAATGACGAGATCTCGCAGCTGGCCATCACCATCAGCGACTACACGTTCTTGGACGACGGTTCTGCCGTAGGTCTTTACCTCGAGGCCGGAATCCTTATCAGACTCAACTTCGACACCAAGATCAACGGCATCGTCGTCGACTACATCGAGCCGCCGATCATCCTCGCGGATGTGGCAGTGGGCCCCGGATTCAGGTTCGACCTGACCCGTGACACGGACATCCTGCTTTCAGCCGGTGTCGACCTCTCGTACATCGACGAGACCACCAAGTACCAGGAAGGACCGGTTTTCTACGAGGTCACCAGGTCCCTCATGACACTGGGTCTGTATGCCAACGCCGACGTCAAGTACAACTTCACCAGGAAGTTCTTCATGACGATCGGATTCAAGGGCACCTTCAACTTCCTCAGCTGGATGCTCAAGGAGTCCTCGGCCTACGCAGGATGGAACGAGTCCCATACGTCCGAGACCAAGGGCGTGGAGGACTTCATCGGATACAGGGTCCAGCCCAGGATCGGATTCTTCTACACGTACTGAGTCGACTGAAGTTTGCAGAATTCCGTTGTTGAATTCTGTTGTAAACGCAGGCAGGGCAATGTATCATTCTTCATGAGAGGAGAAAAACCATCATGAAGAAAATCATTGCCCTGTTTTTTGTCGCCCTTGTGGCTGTGTCGATGACATTCGCTTTCGAATTCAGGTCCGTGGGAATCGAGACCGGAGAGGGGATTCTCTTCTCGGCGGGCGCGGACATCAACGATGACCTTGACGTCTATGCGAGGTTCGGATACACGGGTTATTTCGGCATTTCGTTCGGTGCCCAGTACAGGGTTGCCGACCTCAAGATCAGCAATACGGTTCTTCCCATCAAACCGGGTGCCCAGCTGGGCTTCGATTTCGGAAACAGCCATTTCGGTTTCACTCTCATGGGTACTGTCAGCTTCTCGTACGACGCCGATGTGTTCAGGGCATTCGTCAGACCAGGCATAGGACTGGGCCTGTCGACCTACTCGTACTACAGCTACTACGAGGACAAGAGGGTCACGAACACGGACGCCTATTTCGCCTGGACGATCGAAACCGGAGTTGCGTTCCTGTTCAAGTAAAACCGCCGGAAGGTTTATTTAGACACTTTCTCATTTTATGTTGATTTAGACTCCGTAGTTTGCTAAAATATTATACATGAATACTTATAAGCTCGACGGGCAGACCTATGCCCGCATGCTCCACGGAGGAGCAGGAAACATAAGGGCGAACAGCGACAGGATAGACG
>JAGABK010000097.1 GCA_017614625.1 Spirochaetales bacterium | reverse complement strand
CACAGTTTTTCCGTTTTCTACACCAAATTCATGGTGATGGTGGTGTGTTTTTCGCTGTTCTGGCCGAAAATACACCAAAAACGGAAAGAAATGGTATGTTTTTCAGGATTTCTCCGAAAAACACACCATTCAGGAAAACGGAATAGTCATGAAAAACTGTAAAACTCCATTTCATGACAAAAAACCGATGCAATTTGTCATGAATCGGAAATAATAACCGTTTTACGACAAGAAACGCTGAATAATTGTCATGAATCAGCTTTTTCCATCAAATCATGACAATTCGGAACCCGTGGTCTTCTCCTCTCCGACTGCATTGGAAAGGAACTCGACGGAGAAGCTCACGCAGGAGATGTTGCCCGCCACCTCGAAGCGCAGCGTGATGCGCTTGTGGTGCTTGTCGATCTTCACCACGTTTCCGTCGAAGCCGCGCAGCGGCCCCTCGCAGATGTGGACTTTCTGGCCCTCGCGGAAGACGACCTTGGACTGCTTTATGAAACCGCCGTACATGTGGATCCACTTGGCGAAAGAGAGGTCCTTGCCCTTGAGGTCGAACGAGCCGTCGTCGTAGCGCAGGAACCTGACCACGCCCGGGATCCGCCTGATCTCAACGAACGGGAATTCCGATTCGACCTCCCCGTCCCAGTAGATGAACAGGTAGTTGGGGAACATGGGTTTCTCCACGCTGGAATAGACGCCGCGCTTCCTCTCCCGGACCTCCTTCTTTGGGAACCAGACCCTGAAGCCGTCGTCGAAACGCCCGGACAACAGGTTCGTTATCTGGGTGCAGATTGTTTCCTCTTTCGATGACAGACAGTAAAGGCAGAAGTACATGGATTCTCCGTGCGCGTACGCCCGGTCAGTATGAACCATAGCATGTGGTTTTTCAATAAAATTCATTGGAGATGCTATATAAATTACTGTTTATATGCGATACTTGACCTGTTGGAGAGTGCGATGAACTGTTTTCTTTCCTGGAACCTGAAGGACATGTTGAACATCTCTTCGGAGAAGCTGCAGAAGAACATCGGTCAGCAGATTTCCTTTATTGAGCTCTACAGAACCGAGCTGCTCAAGGAATCTCTCAGATTCAACGTCGCGAGCCTCCTCAGGCACGTGGCCATGAACAGGTCCTCGTTCGGGACGGACGACTTCTCCAGGAAGGCCACCGACTGCCTGCTGGTATTCCTCCACGCCGTCGCCTTCCAGAAGGCCGCATACTTCGCACCGACCGACGCCGAAAACCCCGCCGTGGGCAAATGCGCCAAGAACCTCCACCGCCTCATGCTCGAGAACCTCAAGGCGACCTTGAAGTACATCGATTATTCCGTTCTCTTCTCGGTCTCCCAGGGCACCGTCTCCGAATTCGGAATGTACGCCGAACGCGAGCGGATCTGCTCCGAGGTCTTCCCTAATGACGATGTCCTCGATGTCTGCGAGGTCGATGAGGTCAATGACCAGTTCTTCAAGCTCATAGACAAGGAGAACGGCCAGCCTCACGGTTTCGTCGATTTCGATGTCTGCAGGACCACCACGCTGGATGCCGCCATCTGCTCGGCTCTCTCCGGATCGCCGCGCCGCGACGCAGAATTCCCGGAATCGGAATACGGAGCCATCGGAGCCAGCCTGGAATCCCTCAAGACCCCGTTCATCAAGTACGGAAGCTCATACTACTGCTTCGTGGCGGCATACTGCCTGAAGCACATAGCCCCGGTCGTCGATGAACTGGCCGTGCCGCAGGAACCTGCGCCGGTCGCAGCACCTGTCGTGGAGCCCGAGCCCGAGATAGAACCCGAACCGGAGGAAACTCCTGAGCCGGAACCTGAGATTGTTCCCGAACCGGAAGCAGAATCTGAGCCTGAGGCTGAAATCGAAGAGCCTGTTGAGGAAGAGGCTGAGCCCGAAACCGAGATAGAGGAACCTGCAGTCGAAGAGCAGGAAGAAGTCGAACCCGAGACAGACGAACCAGTCTTCGAACCGGAACCCGTTTTCGAAGAGGAATCAGAAGCAGAACCTGAACAGGAAGAGCCTGCTGTCGAGGAAGAACCCGTAACCGAGGAACCTGCGATTGAGGAAGAGCCTGAAGAAATACAGGAACCTGAAGAAGAATCTGAGCCTGAACCCATAATCGAAAAAGAACCGGAAATCGAGCCCGAGCAGGAAGAGACCCAGGAGGCTGAAGCAGAACCAGAAGTAGAGCCTGAGCCGGAGGCTGAACCCGAACCCGCCCCCGAGCCGGAAATCATTCCCGAGCCCGAACCAATTCCCGAACCCGAAATAACCGAAGCCTCCGAGCCCGAGGAAGAGGACGAGATTCCCTTCGACGAACCGGAAGAAGAATACATGTACGACGACGAGGAAGAGGAAGCCGAGGAAAAACCCGCAGAGGACGATTTCTCCAGCGGGGATTCGGCATACACCGAAACCGACGAATACGAGTTCCCCGATGAATTCGAGGAAGACACTTCCAACTCCCTGCAGGAAGCCGAGGAGGAAGAGGAAGAAGTCTATGAACTCGCAGAGGACGACCAGCCGGACGAGCCCGTGAAGGTGGAGCCGCCTCAGCTGGTATTCCAGCCGGTTCCCGAGACGAAAGCCCCCGCTGAGCCCGAAGAGACATACACCCTGGTCAGTCCCGATGCATACGATTACCTTGAGGAGTCCAAGGAATCCGATTTCGCACTGGATCCGATGCTCGAGGAGCAGGACCTGTACGATGACGAGGAGGAAGAGGAAGCCTCTGCCCAGCAGAAGGAGGACGAGGAGGATCCCTACAACGGCGAATCCCTGTTCTCCATCACGGACGAGATAGAGACCGAAGAGGAAGAGACCTCGCGCAGGTTCTCCGGAGACCATGGAGAGGAAGCGGTCAACCAGCACCAGAGCTTCCCGGAGGACGAAGAGGAAGAAGCTCCCATAGAGGAGCCCGAACCCGCTCCCGAGCCGGAGCCCGAGCCTGCTCCGGAACCAACTCCGGAGCCGGAGCCTGAACCGGAAGCCGAAGCCGAACCCGAGCCGGAGGAAGCCCCTGCTCCCGCAGAGCCCGGAACGCTGCCGCTTCTTGAGCAGATACTGCGCTTCGCACCCTCGAGGAACAACCCCATCGTCCAGTACCTCACCGCCTGCAACGCCACCCAGCAGCAGGAGATCGTCAGGGTCATCGAGCTTGCAAGGAAGGCCTGGCTGATTGACGGGAAGGACAAGATGTTCACGATCCCCGATACCAACATCTCGGTGGCGGTCTTCTCGGAGACGCAGGACCCCATGGTGGGCATCCAGCGCCGTGAGAACATCGGAGCGGTCATGTACGCCTCCCGCAAGGACGGCTGGAACTCGCTCGAGCTCTCCTACGACCCGTCAGGCAAGCTGCTGCGCGCCGACTACAACCGCATCTCGCGCTCGGACTTCTCCGACTGGGAGTGGAAGATCGTGGAGAAACTCGGAACGCGTCTTCTGGAGAGGCGCGGCAAATGAAATACAAGGCAGTATTCTTCGACCTCGACGGAACCCTGATGGACACATCGGAGGGTGTCTTCGCCGGCGGCAGATATGCCATGGGGAAGGCCGGTCTGGCTTTCCCGGAGCTTGAGAACCCCTACACCTTCATCGGCCCGCCCCTGGGGGATTGCTTCCGCGTGGTCCTGGGCGTCAGGGACGAGGCGACAGTCGAGGCCCTCTGTCATTACTACCACGACTATTACAGCGAAAAGGGCTGTTATCTGGCGAAGTTCTATCCAGGCATCCCCGAGGTGCTGGAAACGCTGAAGAAGCGTGGCTACATCCTGGGAATCGCATCCATGAAGAACGAGGACATGGTCCAGAAGATGTGCAGTCATTTCAAGGTGGACTCCTATTTCGACCAGCAGCTGGGAATCGACCTCACGGGGACAATGGACAAGGCTGCCCTCCTTGAGAAGGGATTCAGGAGCCTCGGCCTGAAGAGCAGCGAGTGCGTCCTTGTCGGAGACACGAAGGTGGACGAGGCCGGCGCCGTGAAGGCGGGCTGCGACATAATCAGGGCGAACTGGGGCTTCGGTTTCACGAAGACCGACCCCGGAACTATAAGTTCGCCCCTTGAGATATTGGATCTCGTCTGAGAATCAGTTCAGTTTCAGAAGCGTCTCTTCGCCTTGTAAGCCTTCAGGCCTTCCCTGAGGCATGCGCACGCCTTGCCCAGGTCCTCGGTGTTCAGCACGTAGGCGATCCTCACCTGGTCGCGGCCGAGGTCCTTGCTTTCGTAGAAGCCCTCGGCGGGAGCCATCATGACGGTCTCGCCGTTGTAGTCGAAATCCCTGAGCATGAAGATCGCGAAGTCCTCTGCGTCCTCGACCGGAAGCTTGGCTATGAGGTAGAAGGCTCCGTCGGGCCTGGAGCATCTGACACCGGGGATGGACTGGAGGGCCTTGACTATGAAGTCGCGCCTCTTCTCATACTCGGCCTTGACGTCCAGCAGGTACTGCACGGGAGCGTTGAAGGCTGCAAGGGCGGCGTACTGCTCGACTGTCGGCGAGCAGAGCCTGGCCTGGCTGAGCTTGAGCGTCTCGCGGATGACGTTGCGGTTGCGGCTGATCAGGACTCCGACCCTGGCTCCGCACATGGAGAAGCGCTTTGAGACGCTGTCGATGCAGATGACCCTTTCGGCGTAGTCGTCGTACTTCAGGACGCTGGTGAAGGTCTTTCCGTCGTAGCAGAACTCCCTGTAGACCTCGTCCACGATCAGGAAGATGTCGTGGTCGGCGCACATGCGCAGGATGGTCTCGAGCTCCTTCGGGCTGTAGATGTGGCCCGTGGGATTGTTCGGACTGTTAAGGATGATCGCCCTCGTCTTGCTGGTGATTCTCTCCTCGATCATGCTGAGCGGCGGAAGGGCGAAGTTGTCATCAAGCAGGCTGGTCACAGGCACGATGCTCACGTTGGCCATCCTTGCGAACGAATGGACGTTCGTGTAGTACGGCTCGGGGACGATTACCTCGTCGCCCGGGTCGCACAGGGCCATCAGCGAGAACAGGATGGCCTCCGAGCCGCCTGTCGTGATGAGGATGTCGTCCAACTCCAGATCCACTCCGACGCTGTCCTTGTAGTACCTGACCACCGCCTCGCGCAGGGCAAGGTCTCCGTCGCTCTCTCCGTAGGCGATTATCTCGTTCGGATAGGTGTGGATGGCGTCGATGGCCTCCTTCGGACTTCTGATGTCCGGCTGGCCGATGTTGAGGTGATAGACCTTGACTCCCCTTTCCTTGGCTGCCCTTGCATAGGGCGAGAGTCTTCTGATCGGTGAGGCCTGGAAGCCTCTGATTCTATTGGATATTTCCATTTCCCTGCACCCCGTCTCCTGTCTGTGCGGCTGCGGCGGCGTTCTGAACGTCGTCGACCAGACGCTGGACAATCTTCCTGTTGTCAAGCAGCGGGCTTATTGCCCTGCCGTGGTGCAGGCGGCTGATGACTCTGGCGAACAGCTCGCTGGAGTCGGTCTGGATGTACCACTTCTTGGAAAGGAGCCTGTCGGTGTGATAGACGGCGTTGGTTCCGATGATATAGTCGAAGACACCTTCCTCGTGGGCCTTGTCGAAGGTCTCGATGGCGTTTCCGTTGAAGAAAGGCAGGCTGATGATGCAGATGATCTTCTTCGCGCCCTTCTCCCTCAGGAACCTCATGGCGATCAGCATGGTTCCGCCGGAAGCCAGCATGTCGTCGGCGAGGATGACTGTCTTTCCGTTGACATCGCCCAGGAGGTTGATGCTCTTGATGTTCGTGTTCTTGGCGCCGGTGGTGACGATCGAGTAGTCGCGCTCCTTGTAGAGCATGGCCAGCGGTCTGTGGAGGACCTGGGCGTAGAACTTGTTCCTTGAGACCGCGCCGACATCGGGCGAGACGACTGTGATGTCCGGATCCGAGATGTCGATGATCTTCTTCAGCTCGACGATGAACTGGTAGGAGGCGTGCAGGCTCTCGAGGTGGAGGCGCTCGAAGCAGTTCTCGATCTCCATGCAGTGGATGTCGAGGGTGATGATGCGTTCGACTCCGAGGTTCTCGCACATCCTTCCGAACAGGGCCGCCGTGAGGGCTTCGCGCGAGCTCTTCTTGTGCTGGCGGGCGTACGGATATGTGGGAAGCACCAGGGTGACGCTCTCGGCGCCGGCAAGCGTCAGGGCGTTGACGATGGTGAACAGCATCATGATGTGGTCGTTGACGGAGAAGCTGATGGGCTCCTCGCAGCCGCCGATCTTCATGGGGACGTTATTGGTCACGTCGTAGATGACATAGATCTTCAGGCCCCTGACGGGTTCCTGGATCTCGGCTTTCATCTCACCGTTGAGGAATCTGGTGCATTTGATGGGGATGTCGAAATTCGGGCAGATGTACTCGTCCGGACATTTTCCGGAAGGGATCTTCTTGTTGCCCAGGTCGTCGATGAAGGTGACCTGTCTGAGGATCTCCTCCTCGCTCATTCCGTATCTGTAGGCCAGATTCTTGGAAAGCTTGTTGTAACGCTCTATGTAAAGCCCTCTAAGGTGCTTCACAACCTTTCCCGACAGGTATTCGGAACCGGGTCCCGTGATGATACCCAACTTGTGCGGTTTGACAATGCTCATGCAGCTCCCCCTTTCGGGCAACGCGCTGTCTCTCCAAGGCAGGCCTCGTTGCCCTGAATTCGTGGCGGGCTCTCCTTTTCCTGAAGGTTGCCGCCGTTGGTTCCATTATAGAGGAAACGGACGCGTCAGTTCAACCGGACTTTTGTCCGGTCAGTAGGCTTCCGAGGTGTTCGGACTTCCGAACGAGAAGCCCCCGGTGACGGTGACGAACCAGTCCGTGCATGCGTCCGTATCGCTTCCCGCCATATTCCTGCTGATGGACCTTGTGGCGGTCGATGTGCTGCTGTCCACCGCCTCGCCCTTCCACGCCCCGTTCTCAAGGACCCACTGCGCCCTTTCCTTGGCCGATTTCGTGCCGAAGCCGTCCTGGCTTGCCGTGAAGTTCGAGTAGACCACGGCATCCAGCACCTGGGCCCCCAGGGCCGGACTGCGGCAAAGCACCAGTGTCCCGTTGTTGGCCGAAAGACCGTCGGCACAGCCTGCGCAGAAATCGTTCTTCCCCGTCTGCGCCCCTTCGGGAAAGGTCTCTGTCCACCACACCGTCAGAAGGTCCCCCTCGTGCACGTCAACATCGGAGAACATCAGGCTGGCATCATGGTCCTGCGGCGTGCCGGCGTAGAGCACGACCCCGTTGAGGTTCCCCTCGCCCAGGACCAGAAGCTCGGTGCGGTCCGGGCTCCTTGCGCTCCCCTTTGTGGTGAACTCGTTGATCAGAATTCCGGGAACCGCAGGGTTGTGGCCCCAGACCCGGACGGAGAACCCGGCCGTGTTTCCGGAGAGGTCCTTCACCCTGCCCTCAATGGTCGTCTGCACGCCGGGCTCCAGGGTGCTGTCCAGCGTCACATAGACGTTCTTTCCGTCGGCCCTGGCCTGGAACGGCATTGAGGCGCGGTCATACAGTCTGACCGGTTCGTCGAACACAAGCCGGACCACGCTGCCCGACTCGGGGACGACCGAGACCAGAACCGGCGACGAGCAGTCGGCTCCGGCGAAGATGTTGACTATCTCGACGGCGTCAACGTCCTGCGAGCACCCTATGACAAGCGCAGGCAGGAGCACGGCGAGAAGACCCAGGAAAACCAGAACAAGAACTATCCTTCTGTCCATCGGCATACCCTCCCGAAGGACAGTACAGCGGAGCTCCGGTCCATATTGAAAAAAATCGGGACTGCCGCGGATATTCCGCAACAGTCCCAGGAACAAGAAAACGATTATTGGAGATCAAGCGTAATTCAGCTTGGAATATTCGTACGACTGTCTGATCCAGCTCTTGATCTCGGAGTCGATGTCGTCGGCCGAGTGGATCAGGATGTGGTACACATAGGACTTCGTCCCGGGCGCCGGCTGGACGATCTTGTCGATCCTGTCGCTGGAGAGCTTCTTCCTGTTGGTGATCGCCAGGTTGAACAGAACCGAATTGTCACCGGGGGAAGGAAGCGTCACGTAGGCGAAACCTGCGGATGTCCTGAACGCCAGAAGGGATCCCTGGACGGAAATCCTGGCATCGGGACAGAAGTCCTTTATATATAATTTAAGGCTCTCAAAAGCCGGAAGCGACGTAGGGCTGGATTGGAAGAAAGCAGCCGCCTTGTCTTCTCCTGACATCAAGGACCTCCTTTGAAAAATTTTTTCATGTCCGGAAGCGGATACACGACGTGTTTTTCCACCGTTCCTTCATTTGACAATTTGATGATAATTCTTCGGGGCGTTTTTGTCAACTCCTTATTTTGCAAAGATTTACAATTTTTTTCTTATGTATCGGAGTTATATAACTTCTCGGGTATTTCAGTAAGAAATGATGAAAAAATTTTTTAATTTTCATAGGCTTTCGAATAGTTTTAATTTAGCCCTCTTCCGACCCCTCCGGCCCTTTCCTTTTCGGGATTCCGTGAGTATATTGGGGATACAGGAGATAGATAAGGTGAGCGAGACAATCATCAACAGTTCGAATTTCGAGGCGGAAGTCCTGAACAGCGACAAGCCGGTCCTCGTGGATTTCTGGGCAACTTGGTGCGGGCCATGCCGTATGCTGGCACCCATCATTTCGCAGATCGCAGTCAAGTACGACGGAAGCGTCAAGGTCGCGAAGATCGATGTCGACGAGCTCCCCGAGCTCGCCGAGTCCTTCAACGTGAGCAGCATACCGACCCTGGTCCTCTTCAAGGACGGGAAGCCGGTCGCCACGAGGGTCGGCGGAGCTTCAATGGGAGTGGTCGAGGCCTTCATAGACGCCAACGTCTGAAAAAAAACAAACTTTTTCGTGAAAAAGCCGGAATTCCGTCAATGGATCCGGCTTTTTTTCTGTATAGGGACTGCGCAGAGGTACAGCCCAACGGACCCGGTGCTCCAGTCGGAACACCCCGACGCTCCCCTGCAGACAGGAGTTGCAAATGAACAACCTCAACACAGTCCTGGTCGAAGGTCTTCTGACCCGTGACCCCGAACGGCTTGCAAGCTCTTCGGAAACAGTCGCCTGCCGGTTGCCGATCGCGAACAACCGCTACTACGTCACACAGAAGGACGGCAGATGGAAGCAGGACACCTCCTTCTTCAACGTCACGGTCTTCGGTCCCGTGGCCGACGCCTGCATGCGCTTCCTCAAGCGCGGCCGCGGAGTCCGCGTGGTTGGCCGCCTGAAGCAGTTCCGCTACGAGGAAGGCGGAATCAGAAGGGAGCGCGTCACAATCATGGCGGAGCACATCGAGTTCGCCCCGGAGAAGAAGACGGAGAAGGAGGAAATCCCGGATGCCGGAAGGCTTCCCGGAGAGGTCCAGACCTCGGCGAACATCGAGGAGCTCAAGGCCCAGGCGGAGGCCGAAAGCGTGGCCGAGCCCGAAGAGCCCGAGACAAGGGTCGAGACCGGGGACCCCGATCCCGACGTGTCCCCCGACAGGACGGCCGACGACGATTCCGACGCGCCGTTCTGAGACAGCCGGGTACAGACCCGGCCACGGATGCTTCTTTCCATAATCCATCCGACTGACCGTCCCTGCACTCGCCTGTGCCGTGCAGGGACATTCTTATGCTGACGATTGTTGTTCAAACGGACGCGTGAATATTGTAGAATACAGGCATGAAGAACTGCCCGTATCCCAAAACCGTATTAGTTACCGGAGCTTCCAGCGGAATCGGAAAGGAGACCGCGGACCTTTTCGCCATGAACGGCTTCACAGTCTACGCCGCATCGCGCCATCCGCTCGAGACCAAGAACAAGAGCATCATCCCCGTGCAGATGGATGTGACCGACCTCGAGTCGGTCCGCAGGGCGGCCGAGAAGATCGACAGCCTGGGAATCATCATCAACTGCGCCGGTTTCGGAATAAGCGGTTCGGCGGAGATGACGCCTTCCGACAGGGCTCACGCACAGATGGAGACAAACTACTTCGGCGTGCTGAACGTAAACTCGGTCTTCCTCCCGAAGCTCAGGCAGAACCCCAGGTCGCTGGTGCTGATAACCAGTTCCGTTGCCGGACTGGTGCCGATTCCCTACCAAAGCCACTACAGCTCTTCCAAATACGCCCTCGAGGCCTATGCCCAGGCCCTGCGCATCGAGGCCGGACAGTTCGGCGTGAAGGTCTGTCTGGTCGAGCCGGGCGACACCAAGACGGGCTTCACCAAGGCGAGAAGCAACGACGAGCCCGAGGATTCGCCCTACTACAAGGAGTGCCGCGCAGCGGTCGAGCAAATGGCCCACGACGAGCAGACGGGAAAGCCCGCCGACTCGGTGGCCAAGGTGTTCCTGAAGATCGCCTTCAGGTCCAATCCCCCGGTGCGCTGCGCCGTAGGCTTCGGCTACAAGGCCCTTGCCCTGCTCTCCAGGCTGCTTCCCGCAAGGATGGTCAACTGGATCATCAAACTCATCTACATCGGATGAAAAGGAGTCTTCATGAAGTTATCGGTCCTTTCAGTCGGCGGTTCCATCATCGCGCCGGACAAAGTAAACAGCGAGTTCCTTTCGGCCTTCATCAAGGGCATCAGGCAGTATCTGGATGAGAATCCCGAAGACAGGCTCATCTTCGTCTGCGGAGGCGGAGCCCCTGCCAGGGTCTACCAGCAGGCATACCGCGCCGTCGTGACGGACCCCGCCGAGCAGGACGCCGACGCGCAGGACTGGATCGGAATCAAGGCCACCCACATCAACGCCCAGCTGGTCAAGGCAGTCCTCGGCGGACTGTGCACCGACGATGTCGTCACCAACCCCACCTCCGATGAGGTCTCCTTCACCGGTAGGGTCCTCGTGGCAGGCGGCTGGAAGCCGGGCTTCTCCACCGACACCGACGCCGTCTACCTCGCCAAGAGGTTCGGCGGAAAGCTCGTGGTCAACCTCTCCAACATCGCCAAGGTCTACACCGACGACCCGAAGAAGAATCCCGACGCCAAGCCCATCGACAGCATCTCCTGGGCCGATTTCCGCAGGATAGTCGGAGACGAATGGGTTCCGGGCAAGAACGCCCCGTTCGACCCCATAGCCTCGCGCCTGGCCCAGGAGGCCGGAATCCGTGTAGTCTGCTCCGACGGCAGGAACATTGAGAACACGCTCGACATCCTCAACGGAAAGGCATTCGAGGGAACAATCATAGGCTGAAGACATGGAAGTCGTCAGGATATCCGCAATAGCAATCATACCTCTCATGGTCTTCATGGCTTTCGGGTTCTTCTTCCGCAAAAGGAATTATCTCGAACCGGAGTCGACAAGAAAGATCAACATCCTGGTATTCAGGTTCTTCCTTCCCATAATGTGTGCGGAAACGATTTACAAGGCCGACCTTCACAAAGATGTCGAAGCCCTGCCGCTGATGATAGTGACGGCAAGCATCCTCCTGTCATTCTTCCTCTCCTGGCTGATTGTTCCCAGATTCGAGAAGGACAAAACACGCATTCCCGTAATGATCCAGGGAATCTACAAGTGCAACTACGCCGTACTCGGAATACCCATTGCCCAGACCATCTGCGGTGCGGAAAACCTCGGTATAGTATCCGTCATCGCCGTTCTGATTGTGCCGGTCAACAATATCCTCTCCGCCCTGATATTCGAGAAATACACAGGAACCTCCACATCGGTTCCGAAGATGCTGCTGAAAATAATCACGAATCCGCTGGTGGTGGGAAGCGCGGTCGGATTGTTGCTCAACATCACCGGAATTGTCATCCCGTCCTGGATAATGACCGGAATAGTGGCGAAACTGGGTGCGCTGGCCACACCGCTTTCAATGATTGCCCTTGGCGCATCGTTCGAATTCTCCTACATAAGGAAGTATTCGAAGCACCTCACATGGACTATCCTGGCAAGACTCGTACTGATTCCCGCTGCTGCGGTTCCCGCCGCCATTGCCCTGGGTGTCAGGGGTGCCGCACTTGTCGGAATCATGATCTACGCCGCATCACCCAACGCGGTCAATTCCTATAGCACCGCCGTCGCAATGGGAGGCGATGCTGATCTTGCAAACGAGATAGTGGTGATGTCCTCCATCATAAGCATGGTCACGATGTTCCTGTGGTTCGTGGCCGTAGGATCCATAGTAGGGCTGTGAGATTTCAGTCCATCTTTTCCCTGAGTATCTCGAAAGCCGTCTTCCAGTCCGCGCAGATCTCGTCCGGCGTGAAGTAGATGGCAATCTCCCTCGCTGCGCTCTCAGGTCCGTCAGAGCCGTGGATGACATTGAAGCTCATCTCGGGCGAGAAGTCCCCGCGGATGGTGCCGACCTCGGCGTTGACAGGGTTGGTCTTTCCCATGATCTGGCGCATCCCGGATATGGCGTCGTTTCCCTCGACGACCATGGCGACGATCGGGGCGCTGGTTATGAACTTCACGAGGCGCGGATAGAACGGCTTGCCGAAATGCTCCTCATAGTGCCTGGCCGCCTGTTCGGGCGAGACCTGTAGCATCTTCAGGGCGACAATCTTGTAGCCCTTCTCCTCAATCCTCGAGATGATTTTACCTATGAGACCCCTCTGCACGGCATCGGGCTTGATTGCAATGAATGTACGCTCCGTCATCAGAACACCTCCGCAATCAGAATACTTCACGTCCGGCATTATTTGAAGATATAATCCGGCTATGAACAGGTTTCTGGGGCATCTTATGACAATCACCAAGCACAGACACCTCGTCATGGGGCATTGCTTCAGATGCGGCATCCCCTGGCGTGGGCTCATGCACGACCTGTCCAAGTACAGCCCGGCCGAGTTCATCCCGGGCGTGAAGTACTACACCGGAACCGGAAGCCCCACCGGCGGAGAGCGCCGCACCACGGGATACTCGAAGGCATGGATGCACCACAAGGGCCGCAACAGGCACCACTACGAATACTGGACCGACTTCTCCCTGGCTTCCAGGAAGAACGTTCCGGTGAAGATGCCGCTGGTGTTCGTGATCGAGATGTTCTGCGACAGGGTCGCCGCCTGCAAGGTCTACCAGAAGGACAAGTACAACGACTCAAGCGCCCTTGAGTACTATTCGGCGCGCACGGGCGTGGAGGAGATGCATCCGGAGACATCGGCACTTCTGGGAAAGCTCTGCGCCATGCTGGCGGAAAAGGGCGAGAAGGAGACCTTCCGCTACATCCGCACGGAGCTCAGGAAGCAGAAGGACTACTGAAGGTCCTGCGCGGAAAAAAGAAAAAGGAACCTCCTCCGCAGATTCCAGTTCCCTTCCCGATCCCAGTGTCTGACAGACCCTGAAACCACTCTTTCCTTGTATAACGAGCTAATTGAGTATAACACAAACAGAGACGGCGGGTACAGAAAGTTGCAAAAACATTTCGGACGGCCCGTTTTTCTTCAATGCGAACCCGTCTGAGGCTGTACTGTCCTGCATGGACATACTGAATGAAATCGTCGATACGGCCCGCAGGCGGTTCGGAATCGGAGCCCTCAAACCCTACCAGATCCTGGTGACGCACAGGATCATGGAGCAGGAACAAAGCTCCGCCGTCAGGGACCAGATAGTCATCCTCCCCACGGGAACCGGCAAGTCTTTGTGCTTCCTGATCCCCGCCTGCCTGTGCAGGGGTCTTACGGTCATAGTCTATCCCCTGCTGTCGCTTATCAACGACCAGGCCCGCAAGCTCGATGCCGCCCAGGTACCCTACGTACGCATCAGCGGCGGCATGACGACCGAGCAGAGGCTGGAGGTCATGGAGAGGCTATCCGGCGAAGTGAGGATCGTGCTGACCACCCCGGAGAGCCTTCAGAATCCCGCGGTCCTGTTCAGCCTGGCACGCAGGAGGACGAGTCTTCTGGTGGTGGACGAGGCCCATGTGATAAGCCAGTGGGGAAACGGCTTCCGCCCGTCCTACCGCACACTGTCGCGCGTGGTGAGGGTCCTCTCCCCGCACCAGGTCCTGGCCTTCACGGCCACGGCGTCGAAGGAGACCATGAAGGATATCCGCAGGACGCTGCGAATGACACATCCTCTTACCGTCCGGGGCGACGCCGACAGGCCCAACATCATCTACATGACATGCAGGACGCTCGACCGCACCCAGGGCCTTCTGGAGACGGTCAGGCGCTGTGAAAGGCCAGCCCTTGTCTTCTGCCGCACGAGGCCGGAGACGGAGAAGGTCTGCTTCAGTCTGCAGAAAGAGATGCCGGGCATGACCGTGCGCTACTACCATGCCGGCCTTCCGGCCGGGGAAAGAAGATCAATCGAGAACTGGTTCCTGGACTCGCACGACGGAGTCCTGGCCGCCACTTCGGCCTACGGAATGGGTGTCGACAAGCCGGACATACGCAGTGTCATCCACTACAGGCTGCCGCAGAGCGCCGAGGAGTTCCTTCAGGAATCCGGCCGCGCCGGACGCGACGGACAGACGGCCGTGTCCTGGGTCCTTGTCACGCACCGCGACCTAGTTTCCACTGTGCCCTACAGCCCCATCCTGGATATCTTCAGATCCGACAGGTGCCGAAGGAGCGCCATCCTCGGCGCCATGGGCCAGGTGAAAGGCGAATGCACCGGCTGCGACGTCTGCCTTGGCAGGGTCCCCACGCGCATGGACGGAGAAGCGGAGATCAGGAGCCTGATCAGAAGCCGTCCCTTCCGCCTGAACCCGGTGATAGCCTCATATATGCTCACAGGCTCAAGAAACAGGCATATACACACGTTTGAGAACATCATTATGCCTT
>JAGABK010000096.1 GCA_017614625.1 Spirochaetales bacterium | reverse complement strand
GTCCGCGGTCACCAAGCTCCGCGGGCAGAGATCCATTGCGCTGGAGCTGGTCGTCTTCGCCATCACGAACCGGTTCAAGGAGAATGTACCGCAGACATGTGGCAGCAAGCTGGTGGTCATCCCTGACGGAACGAACGACCACCGCACTTTGATCCATTACGCACTGGAGGCTTGCAGGGATGTCTGGCGCCCTGGCTACGGCTACAAGAAAGCCGGTGTCGTCATCACCAAGCTGGTGCAGGAGGAAGGCTTTGCGCAGTCACTCTTCGCAGATGTGGATGAACTGGAAAAGGAGTCGAGGCTCTCTTCATCCATCGACTCCATCAACAAGCTCTATGGCAAGGGCACCGTCCTCCTGGGCTCTCAGGGAACGGGCGAGATCAAGATGAGCAGGGAGCATCAGAGCCCCCACTACACTACCCTCTGGAACGACATCCCAAAGACATCGGTCCATTAGCGGCTCAGCATAGAATAATTTATTATTCAATAATAAATATATTTGGATAATATATTATTTAATCGTATCTTCGTGCCTAGAAACGAAGAACGTCATGGCCAACATCGAACAAAACCTCCGGGAGCTGGCCAAAGCCAAAGGTCTCAGGCTCTCCGACATCGCCGACCGCATGGGAACCACGGTCAGCAACCTCCTCACCAGCGTCAAGGGAAATCCCACCGTATCGAAACTGGAAGACATCGCCGATGCCCTTGGCGTGGGCGTGTCCGAGCTTCTTACCATGCGGCCTGAATCCGCACAGGGTCTTATCATCATCGGCGGCCAGACCTACCAGATCTCCAAGCCATCCGCCTCTGTCGTTCAGATCCCTACGTACAGCCGCTACGATGTCCTGCGCGGCGACGTGATGTCCTTCATCGCCAAGGCCGTCGAGCAGAAGGAGACCGTCTCACTGATGGGCATCGTCGAGTCAATGGAGCTCTTCTGCCTGGCCTACGACACCCATACCGGCATCTTCTTCCTTTCCCTCTGCTACGGCAACGGAAGCACCATCACCCTCTCCTACGACAAAATGGAGTTCTGCGACTGGGACAAGGATGGATCCGGGGAAGGCGCGACCTGGGATGTAAGCCAGGTCACCGAAGAGATCATAGCCGACATCGAGGGCGCCGTCCCGAGTATGCTCCGGCAGTAATAGAAGACAGCCCCCACCGACAGTTCCGGCGGGGGCTCGTCCTTTATTGGGCGTACAGCTCTATCCGGCAGTTCCTGTTGGCGGACACCGGCTCATAGGCCGCTATTCCGCCTTCCGATAGGACCTCGATGCGGTCCTCCGGCACTCCCCAGTCCCTCATCATCGAAGCGATGAGCTCCGAGCGTCTCATCGCCAGCTCCATGTTCTTCTGGGCGGAGCCCGTTGCCGAGTCGGCCGCACCGGTGATGCGGACGCGCAGGTTTCTTGCGATGGCCAGGTCTGCTGCGGCGTTCACGTTAAGCCGCTGTGACGGATCCGTGAAGCGTGTTCCCGCGAGGCAGAAGAAGACGAAAACCGGCGGCCCGACGGACGCCTCTCCCCTCTCTATCTCCGTCAGGTAACCGTTCTGGGGTTTAGAATTCCCCTGTGCATAGGTTCCCGAAGATGTCACGGACGCATCCTGGGCCACTCGCTCTTCGTGGTCCATCATGGGCTTGATCTCTCCATTAAGCGGACTCAGTCCGGTGTTGAGCTGAGGGGTGTTGCCGTCCCATGAGGGGTTGGCGAGCCGCCTCATCAGGGAGTTCAGGCCGCTATAGTTGTTGACCGGCCTGTGCTTGACGGTCTGCTGTACCGACGTGGTGTCCTGCGCCTGAAGCGTGATTGCACCCAGGACGAGGACCGATATGAATAATGCGTAGTGTTTCATTTCGTGTTTGTTTTTCGAGTTAAGAAAGAATGATTGAGTGGCAGGTTAGCGTTTGAGTTTTCGTCCAGAAGGCGCCATCATCTGACGCGAACGTGCCAGACAACGGCGCAGCCACTGCTGCTCGTCCTCCTCCGGATCCCTGCCCCATCCGGAGCCTGGATGGCCGCCGCCACCGCCGCAGTTCTCGGAGAAGGTCGTGGCCTTGTCGACCATCCCCATCGAGAGGAGCGCCGCGCACGCAACGATCTGCATGCCCCGGCTGCTCATATCCTGCAGGAGCGTGTCATCGAAGTGCGAGGACGTCTCCGGAGGGAGCTGCTGGCGCATGAACCGGAACTCATTGAGGACATCCCAGAGAGCCTCTGACCCGACCTTGTCGAGGGTGAGTTTGGATACCTGGGAAGTGGCAGATTTGATTTGCTGCTGGAGCTCATCCTGCCGCTCCTCGGATTTGGAGATCTGCTTCTTGAGCTCCGCAAGCTGCCGGTCAGCCTCCTTGAGTTTCTCCTGCTTTTCGGCGATTTTCCCGAGGATGCCGTCGAGTTTCTGCTGGAGGGTTTCCTCCCTCTGGAGCAGCTCTTCCCGGCGCTCGGAATCGACGTCTGTGCCAGACAGGGATCTCCGGATAGTGTCCAATTCCGCCTCGATCTCTCCTCTCGCTGCCTCCAGGTTGGAGACCATCGTCGTGAGTCCCTTGAGCCGGACAGTTGCCAGACGGATCTGCTTGTCCATGTTGGAAAGTCTGGCAGTCTTGCCGATGACCTCGCGTTCCAACGAGCTGCACTGGGCTGACAGTTCGCGGCGGTATTCCTCATGGCTTTTCTTCTTCGCATGGGTCACGGCGACGCTGTCCCCGCGGCGCAGCCCCCACTTCTTATTGACCTTTCCGAAGAGGTCGTGAAGGGCCAGGGAGCGCCTGCGGAACTCATATTTGTCGGGGCCGCAGAAGACCCTGCTGAAGGAGATCTTATTGTCCTCCGTTACAGGTACCAGATCGGCATGTATGTGGGGTGTCCTCTCGTCCAGATGGACAATGAACGAAAGGATGTTC
>JAGABK010000095.1 GCA_017614625.1 Spirochaetales bacterium | reverse complement strand
GCACCTGCTCCGGCGGGTCGTCGACGTCGATCGCGGAAATGTCGACCCTGGGCGTCAGGATGCTTTCAGCCGTCACATCGCCGAACTCCAGGGCGGAGGAGAGGAGGTCGCTCTGGTTCTCGTCCAGTGTGCCTTCCTCGGCCATGTCGTCGATTATGTCGTAAAGCTCGTCCTCTGTGACCGATACGGGGGTCTCCGCGCTCTGGTGGCTGGCGGCCTTGTTTCCGATGGCGGAGAGGATCTTCGAGAACGGCGTGCAGATCTTCATCAGAAGGGAAAGAAGAGGCGAGCAGGCCAGGATAAGTTTCTCGGGGATCTTCTTGGCGATGCTCTTGGGAAGCATCTCGCCTGCGAAGAAGACGACGATCGTCGTGATGATGGTGGAGATCGTCACCGCGTTGAGGCCCCAGCGGCGCGTCACGTAAACGGTCACGACGGATGCCGTGGCGATGTGTACGATGTTAGTGCAGATGAGCAGGGTCGTGATGGCCTGGTCGAAATGCTCAAGGATGGAAAGGACCCTGTTGGCATTGGACTTGCCGTGTTCGGCGGCGACTTTGATCTTGTTCTTTGAAACGGACGAGAGCGCGGTCTCGGTCAATGCGCAGTATGCTGCGCTCAGCAAAAGGAAAAGAACCCACAACAGCGGGGGTTTACTACCATCATCCATAATCGGACTGAAACTCCTTGTAATCCCGATGGGATTGAATGTCTATATAAATATCATATGTGCAGTGACATGGTCAATAATCAGCGCCGATGGCGCCCGAAGCGGACCTCGCCTGCGAAGGCTCCGCCTATGACCAGAACGATTCCGAGCGCAGTCGTCCATGTCATGCTCTCGCCAAGCACCACGGCCGAAAGAACCACCGCCACGACCGGGTCTATGTAGCTGAGGATCGACGCGCTCTGCGCGCTGACATGCTCGATTCCGCTGAAGTAAAGGGCGTAGGCCAGGGCGGTGTTAACCACGCCGGCGACCAGAAGAAGGATGATTCCGGTTGCATCGGCGCGCATGGCGGAGAAGTTCTCGGTCAGAAGCCAGTAGGGCAGCACCGCGATGCACGCAGGGCCCATCTGGAAGATGGTCCTGTCCATTCCGCCGACGCCCTCGATCTTCTTGTTGATGTTCACGACCAGGCTGTAGAGAAGGGCCGCTCCGAGCCCGAACAGAACGCCCTTGAGATGGGTGTCCGAAAGGTCCTGCGGGCTGTCCGAACCGGGTCCGACGACACCTGAGACCAGTATGATGCCGGCAAGGGCAACGATGGTACAGATTATCGTCCTGACAGTGATTTTCTCCTTCAGGTATATGGGAGAGATCATCATCGTGAAGACCGGCGCCATGTAGTAGCAGACCGTGGCGACCGAGATGGTGGTGTATCTGTAGGCCTCGAAAAGAAGGATCCAGTTGAAGCCTATCATGGCCCCGGAGACAAGCAGGAGACCCATGTTCCTTCTGAGGTTCCCCCTGTCGAATCCTGCGGTCCTGCCGCGCATGATCCGTATGCGGTGGACGGCAAGGAGGATCAGCGTCGCGATCAGGCCCCTCATGCAGGCGATCATGGCCGAGCTGTAGGGGATGCCCCTGCGCACCAGGCCTATCGTCCCGAAGATGGTCATCGAGAGAATTATCCTCAGTCTTGCCGATGTTTCCTTTCCACCCTTGTCCATACTGGAATAATGAACCAAAGCCGTCCGTGTTTCAATGCAATCCTTGAAAAACAGGCCCGATTCGGGTTAAAGTTCAGTCAGCGTGAGAGGTTTGTATGAAGACTGACATCGTCAAAGTGAAAAGCAACGGGGAAGGCAGGGAGAAGGCTCTTGACGAGGCTTCGAAGTTCGCAACTTATGTCGGACTGGATGAGAAATCCGCCAATGTGGTGAGGCTTCTGTCAGAGGAGACACTGGGCATGGTCACCGCCATCACCGGAGACTTCTTCGCCGAGTTCTGGCTTGACAGCGAGGACGGCATCTGCAGGATCCACCTGGACGCCACCACCTCCATGACCCTGGACAAGAAGAACGAGCTCATCGATGCTTCCAGCGACAAGAAGAACGCTGCCTACGGCGGTTTCCTCGGAAGGCTCTTCGAGAGCATCCAGAACGGGCTGTACCGCTACAACGATGTCGAGCGCGTAGCCGCCAATTACGGCATGACGGAGACCCTGATGAACGGTGGCCTCGAGGATGCCGCAGCCGACGTCACCGCCATGTCCACATACAACTGGTCCCTGGGTGACTACAGGGCCAACGCGGAAAGCATCGACCCCTCGGACCAGAGCGCCCGCGAGGCGTGGGACGAGCTCGAGAAGACCGTCCTGGCCAAGATGGCCGACGACGTGAAGGTCGCCGTGCGCGGAGACCACGCCAGCCTGACGGTCGAGAAGAAGTTCTGAAGGGGGCCGGTATGTCGATCTACGATTACACGGTCACGGCGGCCGACGGAAGGGAAGTCTGCATCTCGGATTTCAGGGACAAGGTCATCCTGATCGTCAACACCGCGACGGGATGCGGATTCACACCCCATTACGAGCCCATCGAGAAGATGTACGAGGACCTTCATGAGAAGGGACTCGAGGTCATCGACGT
>JAGABK010000094.1 GCA_017614625.1 Spirochaetales bacterium | reverse complement strand
GTGCGCGTCATGACACTCAATGGCACTACCGGCTTCGGCATGGCCGGACTGATCTCTTCCGCCCAATCTGGTGAGGCATCCCTGAACTATACTTTCAGCGTGGAAACAGACGCCTCCAATGTCACTGCAGCTCTCGTAAACGGAGACTGTGACATTGCCGCACTTCCGACCAACGCCGCATCGTCCCTCTACAACAAGACATCCGGCGGAGTCAGGATCGCCGCACTGAACACGGCAGGCGTGCTGTACATCCTGGAGAAAGGCAACACCGTCAGCTCGGTGGCCGACCTCAAGGGCCGCACAATCTACGCCGTAGGTCAGGGATCCAACCCCGAGTACGTCCTCAGATACATCCTTTCCAAGAACGGAATCGACCCCGACAAGGACGTGACAATCCAGTTCCTCGACAGCGCCGAGCTCACAACCAAGGCCGCCACCGGCGACATCGACCTCTGCATGCTTCCCGTTCCGGCGGTCACGACCGTCCTGATCAAGAACAAGGACATGAGGATCGCCCTGGACATGACCGAGCAGTGGGACGCCCTGGACACCGGCAGCATCCTGACCATGGGCTGCGTGGTCGTCAGGACCGAATTCCTCAAGGAGCACCCCATCGAGGTCAGCGCCTTCCTCTCGGACTATGAGAAGTCCATCGAATTCGTGAAGAACAACGTTGCCGAGGCCGGAGAGCTCTGCGCGAAGTATGAGATCGTCCCCGCAGCGGCGGTCGCCACCAAGGCCATCCCGGACTGCAACCTGATCTTCGTGTCGGGAAGCGCCATCAGGGACTCTCTTGAAGGCTATCTGCAGGTCCTGTATGATTCGAACCCGAAGTCGATCGGCGGCAAGATGCCCGGAGACGACTTCTATTCACTTTCATTCTGAGGAACAGCTTTTGGAAAAGAAGGACACGGGAAGAAACGGGAAAATCGGAAAACTCCTCGCCGCTCTGTTCTGGATAGCGGTCTGGCTGCTCGCAGCCCTGGCCGTAGGCAAGGAACTGATCCTCCCCGGACCCGTGTCCGTCATCAAGGCCCTGGGCCGTCTGGTGGTCCAGGGCTCCTTCTGGGCCAGCATCCTCCTGACGATGTTCAGGATCATGCTGGGCTACTTCCTGGGCGTGACGGCAGGCTGCCTCCTGGCTTTGGCCTGCTGCTCGTCAAGGACAATGGACACCCTTTTCTCCCCCATAGTGCGCATGGTGCGCGCCACCCCGGTGGCCTCGTTCATAATCCTCGCCATGCTCAGCATGAGCAAGGGCGGAGTGCCCGTGCTGATCTCGGCCATGATGGCCACGCCCGTGGTCTGGGGCAACCTCGTCGAAGGCTTTGCAAGCCGTGACATGAAGCTCTCCGAGATGGCCGCATCCTACAACCTGGGACGCTGGAAGACGCTGCGTTTCGTCCATATCCCGTCGCTCATGCCGGCGCTCAAGGCATCCTGCCTGACGGCTTTGGGACTGGCGTGGAAATCCGGCATAGCAGCCGAGGTCCTGAGCCAGCCGAAGAAGGCAATAGGCACCAACATCTACAACTCCAAGGTCTATCTCGAGACACCCGAGCTGTTCGCCTGGACATCCTCCGTCATAGTGCTCAGCCTGATTCTCGAGACCGTCGTGAAGAAGCTTATAGAAAGGCAGCGCGGAGGCTCTCCCGAAGCCGAAGGAGGTTCCAAATGAAGATTGAGAACCTCTGCTTCTCCTACTTCGACGGTGCAGACGAGAAAAAGGTCTTCGATGGCCTGAATCTGCAAAGTGATGCAAGAATAATATGTCTCATGGGCCCCTCAGGCTGCGGAAAGACCACACTCCTTCACATCCTCGCAGGCATCCTCAAGACCTGTGGAGGCACAGTCTCCGACTTCCCGGAGCGCTGTTCTGTCATGTTCCAGGAAGACCGTCTCCTGCCCTGGCTGAACGCCTGGGGAAACGTCGTTCTGGTGGACAAGGCGACGAAGAGGATCCGCCGCAATCCTGATCTGAACGACAAGGCATCCGCCCTCCTGAAGGAGCTGGGACTCGATCCGGCGATGCCGATTTCCAGCATGTCCGGCGGAATGAAGCGCCGCGTCGCACTGGCCCGCGCCCTGGCCTTCGAGGCCGACGCGCTGATCCTGGACGAGCCTTTCAAGGGCCTTGACGAGAAGCTCATGAAGCAGTGCGCCTCCCTGATTGCCGCGCAGGGAAAACCCGTCATAGTCTCCACGCATTCGGAGGCCGAAGCCCGGGCCCTGGGCGCCGGAATCGTCCGTCTTTCCTGACAGATTCATAACCATATTCTCAGTTGACGGGTGGATTTCCATCATTTATGCTATAATCTGATTCTAATCCTATCAATCGAGGTGATTCGCTTTGACTATTGCAGATATGGTGTCGGTTTTGAACGCGAATGTGCTCATCGGAGAAGACAAACTGGACACGCCGGTCTACACGGCCTGCTGTTCGGACCTGATGAGCGATGTCCTGGCTTTTGTAGACGAAAAGACGGTCCTGATCACGGGACTGACAAACCCCCACGTGGTGCGCACCAGCGAGATGCTGGACCTCAAGTGCATCGTTTTCGCCAGGGGCAAGATCCCCACGGAAGACATCCTTGAGAGCGCCGACGAGCAGGGTCTGGTCGTGCTTGCCACGAAGCAGACGGCCTTCTCTACCTGCGGAATCCTGTACGAGATGGGAATGCGCGGCGTTCCCGTCCCCGAGCAGTGGGAAAAGAAGGACAAGTAAGAATGGAACTGATGTTCACCGAGTCCTACCATGTCGCAAGGGCCGATTACACCAGCGCCGGCCATGCCTCGGCATCGATCAAACGCCAGCTCAAGCAGATAGGCGTAGGCGGCGATGTCCTCAGGCGCGTGGCCGTGGCCTCTTATGAGGTCGAGCTCAACCTGGTGATCCACTCCCTCGGCGGCGACCTGACTCTGAATGTGTATCCGGATTGCGTTGAGCTGATATCCTCGGACACAGGTCCCGGCATCCCGGACCTCAAACTGGCCATGAAGGAAGGTTATTCGACCGCCAACGAGATGGCCCGATCCCTGGGTTTCGGCGCCGGCATGGGATTGCCGAACATGAAGCGCAACGCCGACGAATTCGATATAAAAAGCACCGTGGGTGTCGGAACCACGATAACCATGGGCTTCCACCTGAGAGGTAATTAATGGAAGTCAGACCCTATCATTCCGTACGACTTGCCAAAGACCTTTGCAAAGGCTGTACGAACTGTCTGAAGCACTGCCCGACAGAAGCCATCCGCGTCCGCGGAGGCAGGGCACACATCCTTGACACCCACTGCATCGACTGCGGCGAGTGCATACGTGTCTGCGAGAACCATGCGAAGGTGGCGGTCACCGACCCGCTGAGCATGATCAAGGAGTTCAAGTACGCCATCGCCCTCCCCGCCCCCACGCTCTACGGACAGTTCCGCGGACTGCAGAACCCCGAGTACGTGATCGAGGCGCTGCGCTGCGTAGGCTTCGCCGATGTCTACGAGGTCGCCAGGGGCGCAGACGTCGTCACCCGCGCCATCCGCGAGAAGCTCAAGCAGCCCGACCTTCCCAAGCCGCTGATCTCATCTGCCTGTCCCGCCGTCGTTCGCCTGATCCAGGTGCGCTTCCCCGACCTGCTGGACAACGTCGTCGACATCCGCCAGCCCATGGAGGTCGCTGCGCACATCGCCAAGGCCGAGTTCATCAAGAAGAACAACTGCTCCCCCGAGGAAGTCGGATGCTTCTTCATCACGCCCTGTCCGGCCAAGATGACTGCCATCCGCCGCCCGCTGGGTCAGAAGAAGTCCGACGTGGACGGAGCCATCTCCATCCTGGAGATCTACGGCCAGCTCCTGCCCTTCGTAGAGAAGATGATGAACGACCCGTCCTACTGCCCTGCCACCAAGTACGGCGTGGCGTGGTCCACGTCCGACGGCGAGGCCAACGCCGTATGCCCGGAGAACAGCCTCTCGGTCGACGGAATCAACAACGTCATCCGCGTCCTCGAGGAGGTCGAGAACTACAAGCTCACCGACCTGACCTACTTCGAGGGCAACGCGTGCCTGGGCGGCTGCGTCGGCGGACCGCTGACGTTCGAGAACAACTATGTCGCAAAGAACACCATCCGCCAGATGGTCAAGCAGATGCCGGACATCCACCCCGACAGGGACGTCCCGACATCCATTCTCAACAAGTATCCCATGAAGAACGACGCGGAGATCCTGCCGCGCGACGCCATAAAGCTGGACGACAACATGGCCGAGGCCATGAAGAAGATGAACCGGATGAACGAGATCATCGAGCGGCTTCCGGGATACGACTGCGGCTCCTGCGGCTCGCCGACCTGCCGCTCCTTCGCGGAGGACATCGTGCGCGGCTACTGCACGGAGATGGACTGCATCCACAACATGAGGGACAAGCTCAAGGTCATGGCACAGCAGATGCTCGAGCTGGCCCAGAGCGAAAGGACCTGACTTAAGGAGGAAGCCATGCTTGTAACAGAACTCATTCCCTTGATCGAAGCGAAGAACCTTACACCCGCCGTCCCGACCGACCGCGAGGTCACCTGCGGATACGTCTGCGACCTCCTGAGCTGGGTCATGTCCCACGGGGACAGCGGCATGGCCTGGGTGACCGTCCAGACCCATCTGAACGTGATCGCCGTGGCCGTCCTGTCAGAGATGGCCTGCGTCATCCTGCCCGAAGGAATAGACATGGAGGAGGAAAGCCTGAAGAAGGCCGAGACCGAGGGAATGGTCGTCCTCCAGTCCCCGTTGTCCGCCTTCGAGATCTGCGGAAGGCTGGCCGCCAAGGGCGTTCCCGGACAGAACTGATCCGCACGGCATGATAGAGCTCTTCTCGGACATCCATATCCATTCCTGTCTTTCCCCCTGCGCCAACGACGACATGACGCCGGCCAACATCTGCGGAATGGCCGCCCTCAAGGGCCTGCAGATGATAGCGGTCACGGACCACAACTCCGCCCGCAACCTGCCCACCGTCAAGACGTGCTGCGACGCCTACGGCCTTCTGATGATCCCCGGCATGGAGATCACCACGAAGGAGGAGGTCCACCTCCTGGGATATTTCGAGACGGTGGAACAGGCCATGGACTTCTCCGAGTTCCTGCGCCCGCACATGCCACCCAAGAAGAACAAGCCCCAGTTCTTCGGAAACCAGCTCGTCATGGACGAGGACGACAACGTCATCGCCGAGGAGGACGAGCTTCTCATCGGGGCCTCCGACCTTCGCCTGGCCGAACTCGTGAAGATCATCCGCGAGCGCGGCGGCGTTCCCGTTCCCGCCCACATAAACCGCGGCTCCAACGGCCTTCTCATCAACCTGGGCTTCATGCCCGGGGACCTTGCCTTCACAGCCGTGGAGGTCTGGCGCGCACTTCCCTGCCCCCACACCCCGCAGGCCGGGAAAGTCATCCTCCACTCCTCCGACGCCCACAACCTGGGCGATATCCTCGAACCAGAGATCACAGTCTCCCTGCCGGAACGTTCTGCCGGCGCTTTCCTTGATATGCTCCGCAGGGGCGCCCCCGCCGAATGATGTGTACGGCGGAACAATAAACAGTCTCAATGTCGTCATTTTTAATATACATAATGTGGTCAATGTGATATAATGGCTTCGGCCGTCCACGGCCAAGCGGTTAATTAAGGAGGTTGGAGAATCTCATATGGATCAGTCCAAGGAGAAATTCGCCCAGCTGCAGGAACTGATTGACGCCCACAAGAACGAAAAGGGCGCCTTGATGCCTGTATTGCAGGGAGCACAGGGTATTTTTGGATGCGTTTCGGAAGATGTGCAGAAGGCCATCGCCGAAGGTCTGGGCGTGACGCTCAGCGAAGTCTACGGCGTCGCCACGTTCTACGCACAGTTCTCGCTGCGTCCGAAAGGAAAGTATCTCATCAGCGTTTGCTTGGGTACTGCATGTTACGTCAAGGGAGGCCAGAGCGTCCTTGACAAACTCGCCGAAGTGTTGCAGATCCCGGTCGGAGGAACCACTCCGGATGGGAAGTTCACATTGGAAGCCACACGTTGTCTCGGAGCCTGTGGTCTGGCCCCTGTCATGATGATCAACGGAGAGGTCTACGGACGTCTTACACCGGATGTCATCCCCGGAATCATCGAGAAGTACAGAGCCAAGGAAGACTGAGGACAACGGATGAAGGAAATCGCCTTGCATCTGCTCGACATCGTGCAGAACAGTGTTCGGGCTAATGCGTCGCATGTGGAGATC
>JAGABK010000093.1 GCA_017614625.1 Spirochaetales bacterium | reverse complement strand
GTCAAAAGCATAGCCGATTGTCGGATTTGCGGACACTCCGCTGAATGCATCGGAACCTCCGCACTGGGCTCCGATCCTCAGACGGGAAACCGGAAGCTCCACTCTTGTGCGCCTGTTCAGTATCTCCAGTTTCCTTCTTGCAGCGGAGCAGATGGCATCGATCATGGCCTTGTAACCCTGACACTCCTGGAGCATGATTACGTTCTCCGGAGTATTCTCTTCCGGTTCGAGAATCATGTCCATGGTCAGCTTCTCGCACCCGAGACCCACGGCAAGGATCTGTCCTCCGAAATTCGGATGGTGCGCTACGTTTCTGACGCTTCTTATGGGGATTTCAGAATTGTCCGCCTTTATGGCCACACCGCATCCGTACGGATGAATCACCGCGGCCACTCCGTCCACGTTGGGATAATCCGGAAGGATTTCACGCCTGATTATGTCAACGGCGTTCCTGACCACACCGGCCACGCATTGGACAGATGTGATTATTCCGAGGTTGTTCCTGCTTCCCGGAGGAAGAGAGGGTCCGTTGTCATACCCCATCCAGGTCCTGCGGCCGGGCAGGTCCGTCATGACGGTTCCCTTGCCTCCCGCGGTAAGCTCACCGACTTCGGGAGACGGCGGAAGAGTCAGATTGAACTCATTGACCCAACCGCCCGCTTCGACGGTTTCGGTCAGATAACCCAGGACAACCCCGTAACGGATCACGGCCTCGCCTTTTCCAATCCGCCTGAGGGCGATCTTGTGTCCCTGGGGAATGTCACAGAGCGCGCTTATCGGATAACCGTCGACCTTTTCTCCTTTGGCCGCAGGTGCGGTGACCACTGCGACATTGTCCAGTTCTGAAATCCTGACGACTTTCATTTTCTGCTTCTCTTATTTCCCAATGGTTACGTTCGAAACCTTTTCGTAGAATTTTGCCAGTGCGCTGTGGTCATCCCGCCCGCAGCCGTCTGCCTTCAGGGCCTGCATCATCTCCATCACCTGTCCCGTAAGCGGCACATAACCGTTGACGGCATGGGCGGCGTTCAGCGCATTGGTGAGGTCCTTGATATGCAACTCGATCCGGAAGCCGGGCTTGAAGTTGCGGGAAAGAACCATGGGGGCCTTCGCATCAAGCACCGTCGAACCGGCAAGGCCTCCCCTTATTGCCTGATAGATCAGGGACGGATCCGCACCCATCTTCTTCGAGAAGGCCAGAGCCTCGCTCATGGCTGCAATGTTGCATGCAACGATAATCTGGTTTGCAAGTTTTGCCACATTTCCAGCACCAAGATCTCCGCAGCGGACCACCGATGATGCCATTGTGGAAAGAAGCGGCCTGTACTTCTCGATCAGTTCCTCACTTCCGCCGGCCATGACGGACAATGTTCCGTCAATCGCCTTGGGTTCACCGCCGGAAACCGGAGCGTCAATCATCCCGATTCCGTATTTGGCAAGCTCGGCGCCGATACTCTGTGTCTCGACCGGATCTATCGAGCTCATGTCAATAAGGACAAGCCCGCTTTTCCCGCCTTCGATGATTCCGTTCTTCCCCAATGCGACCTCACGCACCTGCGGGCTGTTGGGAACCATGGTGATGACGACCTCGCTCTCTGATGCGACCTCTGCCGAATTGCTGCGGCTCTTTCCACCCAGGGCCTCCAGTTCGGCGATGACTTCCGTATTCCTCGCATAGAAGAAGACCTCATGTCCGGCCTTCAGGACATTCTTGCACATGGGTTTTCCCATGATACCAAGTCCGATGAAACCAACTTTCATATAATCACCTCTCAATTACTGTTTCCGATATCTCAGAGAAGACCGGCTTTTACAAGCTGATCCCTCAGTCCCTCAAGCTGGGATTCCGTGGAGTTCTTCGTCGGAAGATAAGGAGCTCCGAGTTCCAGCCCGAGAAGATTGGCATAGTCCTTCGTCGCGACCGGGAAACTGGATCTGTCCATCTGAAGTCTCAGCGGATTGAGCGCGAACTGCCTCTGAAGCGAGCCCTTCAGATCCCCCGCAACGAACCTGTCGTAGATGGAGCAAACCATCTCCGGTACGAAATTCGCCATGCAGCACACTGCTCCCACAGCACCCACGCACAGTCCCGCGTAGATCAGCGTGTCTTTCCCACACATGACCTTGAAATCCACATCGGCGTTCCGCCTGATGAATTCCTCGGTCTGCGTCATGTCTCCGCTGCTGTCCTTCATTCCCACAATGTTGCCGACCTCATGGGCCAGTCTCTCCACGACAGTCTGCGGAATCCCGTAACCCGTCCTTCCCGGATTGTTGTAAAGCAGTACCGGAACCTCAGGGACGCTTTCGGCGATTGTCCGGAAATGGGTGTAGAGTTCGTCCTCGGAAGGCTTCAGGAACATGGGCTGTAGGATTGAAACCGCTTTCGCCCCGTGCTCCACCCCCATTCTTGCAAGCCTGACACATTTTGATGTCCGGATGGCTCCGATTCCCATGAAAACAGGAACCCTGCCTGAGACCTGGTCGATCATCACATCCAGGATGTCCTTCATCTCATCCTCTTCCTGCATGTAGAACTCGCCGTTGGAACCGAAAGCCAGAATGGCGCTGATTCCTCCGTCGATTACGAAATCCACATGCCTGCGGAGTTTTGCCCCGTCGAAGCTCTCGTCAGCCTTCAGAGGTACCGCAATCGGCGGGATGATTCCCTTAATGAATGAAGTGTCCATACAACTCTCCTCAGATTTTCTCGAACAGAACCTGCGGCTCAACGTTCACCTTCACATTGCTGATGACGACATCGGCGTTAATGATCCGGATTCCCCTGTAATCGGTCCCGGGAATTCCGTTGCACATCTCTGCCTCCAGGCCTTCCTCCAGGTAGTCCTTCACTTCGAATGTGCTGTCCTTTATGACTACATTCCCGAGTTTCCTCTCCGGGAGTCCGGCAAGGAACGCCGCGGAACTTCTGCAGTTCTTCGCCTCGATCCGTTCGATCAGCACGTCCTTTATCAGCGGGGTGGTATCGTCCACAGGCTGCATTTCCATGGAGTACAGGGACGGCTCGTCGCTTCCGCACCTGTAGAACATGTTTATGGATATGGGGCAGATGACCTCGTCCATGAATATTCCGGAGGCGGTTATATCGGTCATATGACCGCCGCGGCCGCGTCTGGTCTTGATTCTGATTCCCCTGTCTGTGCCGATGAAACGGCAGTCCCTCACTGTGGCGCCCTTCACTCCGCTTGCGGTTTCACTTCCGATCACGAATCCGCCGTGTGCGTTTCTGACGGTGCAGTCTTCACAGACGATATTCTCGGACCGCTGGAAGCCCATCATTTCCCTGCCGCTTCCGCAATTTACGGCAATCCCGTCATCACCCACATTCACGATGCAGCCTCTGACGGAGACATTCACGCAGGATTCGATATCGATTCCGTCCGTGTTCGGAGAATCCGACGGGTTGTCGATGGTGATGTTCAGCAGCTGAAGATTGGTCGTACAGACAGGATGGCAGGTCCAGAAAGGACTTCCAGTAAGAGTCAGGCCGTCAATCCTGACATTTTCCGAATCAAGGATCTGAAGAAGCGGAGGTCTGAGGAACTGACAGGGTCTTCCTCCTCCCCCTCCGGGTTCTGTCAGGTATCCGGGATTGAGATCGGCAAGCTTTTTCTCTATAGGAAGGTTCAGCTTTGCAGGTCTGCCGCCGTTCTTCCAGCCAAGGATATAGTCCCACCATTTCTTTCCATGTCCGTCCAGGGTTCCAGGACCTTCTACCACTACATCAGTAGCATCCTTGATCATGAAACAAGGGTGCATCGCCCAGCAGGATACTCCTTCCCACCGCGTCCATACGGGCGGATAAGCTTCGAAATCATCGGTGAAATCCAGAACCGCCCCCTCTTCAAACACGATATGTGAATGTGAAGGGATATCCAGCGGACCTGTTGTTCTGTGTCCGGAAGGAATGACCACCACGGCCTTTCCGGCTTTTTCCCTGATTACGGTGCCCAGGTCATCCGTAGGCCGGACGACATATCTTTCGCGGACAAGCTGTCCGGGAAACTCCAGCTCCACCGCAGCAGAAATAAACGGAGATACCCCGTGCAGGTTGTCCGTCTCAACAGGCTCCCCCGTGCAGTAGTATTCGAAATCTGCAGGTCTGTAGGGATTCTCCGGGGCGGATTTTCCAAGTCCTGCGCTTTTGCAGGTACCATGCAGGCACAGCTCGCCGTCTTCCTTCACGGTGACATGGCTTTCCATCATGCCGTTCATGGCCTTCCAGGCGGCATCGCGGTATGAGGAATCCAGATGTCCCAGACGGTTCATCTTCGCAAAGAAATATGCGAACATCGAGGTCGATGATGTCTCGGGATAGTTCGCACCCACCCCGGCCTTGTCCATGACCTGCCACCAAAGCCCGTTTTTGTCTTGGAAAGACCTCACTGCCGGTGCAAGTTTCAGGGCAATGGCAAGAAGACGCTTCCTGTACGGCTCATATTCCCCGACTGCAGGGATATCCTCAAGAAGATCGGCAAGGGCCATGCAATACCAGCCCATGGCGCGTGACCATACTTCCCGTGATCTTCCGGTTCCGGGTTCGCACCAAGGCATTCTCTGTGATGAGTCCCAGGCATGCCGCAGAAGGCCTGTCGCAGGGTCATAAGTCTTTTCATAAATGAGTTCGAACTGCGGAACAATATCTTCAAGGCAGTCTTTCAGGCCGCCGAACAGACGGCAGTACCCGGCATAGAACGGTCCCTGCATGTAAAGTCCGTCAAGCCACATCTGGTCGGGGTAAATCTTCTTGTGCCAGAAGCCTCCTTCCGGAGTTCTGGGCTGGGTCCTGAGCATCTCCCTGAAACTGTCCAGACCCTTTCTGTATCTCTCATCGCCCGTAAGGCCGTAGAATTCAAGCATTATGTTGCCCATCCTGATATCGTCCATGGAATGTTCCTCAAGACGGTATTTCTCCACCGTCCCGTCCTCATGGACATACTGTCCGAGCAGATTCCTGACATAATTGAAAATGTCATCGTTTTTCAGAACCCTGGATGCCTTGTACAGCCCTTCAAGCAGGATGGCGGACTTGTAGCTGTACGGGGCATTGTCATGGTTGAATTTCCTCATTGCAGAGAAACCCATGCGTTCTGTAATAGTCTTTCTTGCGTCGATCATATCAATTGATTATTCCGATATCTTAAAAAAGGGGTTGCAGCATGCAACCACAACCCCTTTTGAGACTGTTTGATTCACATCTGCTTACTGGAGAAGTCCGTTGGCAGTTGCGTATTCCTTGCCCTGAGCTTCCCACTCAAGACCGCCGATCTTGTCGAACTGCTCTACGAATGCCTTCCAGTTGGCCTCGTCGAGAACTCTGGTTCCGTTCAGGAACTCGGCGATTCCCTGCTGGTAGAAGGTCGTGACATCGTTGCTGGTCGGCTTGGGCATGCTGTTCTGACCCGGAGTTTTGGTCCATGTCATTCCCTGCATTATAAGAAGAGTATCACCGGCACTCATGTACTTCTGTGAAACCTTTGTGATGTATCCAGGATAGCGCAGTGCGATTTCCTGTGCATTCGAAT
>JAGABK010000092.1 GCA_017614625.1 Spirochaetales bacterium | reverse complement strand
TCGTGCTCGAACATCCAGTCGCAGTACGACAAGGGCAGATACAGTTCAGTCATAAAGACGATCGAACGAAAGAAGGATCCTTCGGCGGACGAGCTGCTGCTCAAGGCCAAGTGCCATATCGCGATGGGCGCCGATTCCAAGGCCCTGGAGAGCCTGTTCCTGTATCTTCTTCAGGACGAGGACCACAACGCATCCGAAAGGGCCTATGCGGTGTCCAATTTCATAAGGTTGAACGCATCGGATTCCCTGTCCGTCATGGTCCTGGTGCCCGAGGACGGGACCGGGGCCTGCCAGGTGCTGTTCGAGGCATACAGCAGGCTGGGCGACATAGCGAAGGCGAGGGAAGTGCTGGCCATGCTTTCGGAGGGTCTTTCGGACCAGGAGCGCGTGGTGCTGATGCTCACGGTCCCTGCCGACCACAAGGCCATCATCGAGGCCTTTTCAACCTGGTATGCCGGAATCTCCGAGGACGAGCTTGACGCCTTCCTGGTGCTTCTGGCGCGTTTCTCCAACGTGAGCCTTGCAGAAGCAGACGCCAAGGACCTGCTGTCGCTCACCGATACCCTCATGCGCAACTCCTATTACACGGGCGACGACTACAGGCTCTCGGTCATGCTAAAGGTCAAGGGAAACATCCTTGAGATGCTGTACGACAGGGTCAACGCCAGGCTCTACTGGTCCCAGGCACTGAGACTCAATCCCAACGACGAGGAACTCAAGGAAAAACTGCAATGATCAGATACGACGAAGCAGGCAGGATTATCAACCTCGAGGAAGAACTCGGGGACGGATTCCTTGAGATAGAGAACCCGGCTCGCTACATAGGCAGCGAATATATCTACGGAAGAAAGACCTACAGGCCCGGATACACCAGGTGCGCGATGTGCTTCCCGGACCTCTACGAGATCGGCATGGCGAACAACGCCGTAAGGATCCTGTACGACATCATGAACAGGAATCCCAACGCCGTATGCGACAGAGTCTTCGCGGTGGCCCCGGACTTCGAGAACCTTCTGCGTGAGAAGAAGATACCTCTGTTCACGCTTCAGGAGCATTTCCCCCTGAAGAAGATGGATTACCTGGGAATCTCCATAGGCTACGAGCTTTGCGCCACCAACATCCTGCAGGTCCTGGACCTGGGAGGAATCCCCATCAAAGCCTCCGACAGGACGGACGACGACCCGATAGTCTTCGCGGGAGGTCCGGCGGCCACCAATCCGCTTCCGTTCGCCGAATTCTTCGATTTCGTATACATAGGCGAGGCCGAGACCGATCTGGACAACATCGTCAACATCCTCGGGAAATACAAAAAGAGAAGCGAGCGCCTTGAGGCCCTTAAGGAGATCTCCTGCCTCTGGTATCCGGGAAAGAAGACGGCAAGAAGGGCGGTGGACACGACTTTCGGAACCGACAGAGAAAGCCCGCGTCTTCAGCATTTCGCCATATCCTCGTTCGAGACTGCACAGGACCACGGAGTCGTGGAGATCATGCGCGGCTGTCCCAACGGATGCCGTTTCTGTCATGCCGGCCAGTACTACAAGCCGTTCCGCCAGCGCAGCCTGGACACGGTCTACGACCTCGTGGAGCAGAACGTGTGCCGCATGGGATACAGGGAAATCACGCTGTCCTCGCTCTCGTCAGGCGATTATCCGGACCTGGACAAGCTCATAAAGGCCCTTAACGGGACCTACGGCAGCCGCAACATATCGTTCTCGCTTCCGTCGCTGCGTGTCAGCACGTTCAGCCTGAACATCCTGGAGCAGCTTTCGGAGGTCAGGAAGAGCGGCCTCACGTTCGCCATAGAGACTCCGCTTCCCGAGAACCAGAGGTCCAACAACAAGGAAGTCCCGCTGGATGCGGTCATAAGCATCATCAAGGAAGCCAGGACGCGCGGCTGGAAGCTGGCCAAGTTCTATTTCATGGTCGGACTGCCGTTCGTGGATGTCGAGACCGAGCAGCAGAGCCTGGTGGATTTCCTCGTGGCCATAAGAAGGGCCACGGGAATCAACATGAACATCAACATCGGTACGTTCATCCCCAAAGCGCACACTCCGTACCAGTGGGTCAGGCAGATGGGCATGGAGCAGTCGGGAGCGCACCTGAGGAGCATAAAACGGGCCCTCATGGACGCGATTCCCGGAATCAAGGTCTCGTACCATGAGCCTTCCATTTCGTTCCTGGAGGGCATCCTGTCGCGCGGCGGCGAGGAATGCTCGGCACTCATCAGACATGCATACGACCTGGGCTGCCGCCTGGACGCATGGGACGAGTACATAAAGTGGGACCTGTGGCAGCAGGCCATAGCGGACCTCAATTATGACGTGTCTCCGAAGGGCTGGGAGCCCGGCGACAAGCTTCCGTGGGATTCGGTTACCATGAACGTCTCCAAGGCTTATCTGGAGAACGAATACCTCAAGGCAAGCCGCCATGAGCTGACTCATATCTGCAGCGAGGAATGCGACCACAGGTGCGGAGTCTGCTCGAAATCCGGCTCGCATGTGGTCAGGGCTGACAATACGGACTTCGAGAAGGCCGTCAGGCCCGCCAGAGCGCTTCCTGCGCCCGAGGAATACAGACAGACGGTGTTCACCTATGAGAAGACGGGAAGGGCCGTCTACAACTCGCATATCGCCGTCATGAGGCAGTTCGAGATGGCTTTCCAGCGCAGCGGCCTGGATATAATGTTCACGCAGGGCTACAATCCCAAGCCCAGGATGGAGTTCCTGAATCCCATATCCATGGGAGTCAGCGGCGAGAACGAGCTTCTTCTGTGCGAGCTTCCGGTCAGCCAGATCGACGACAGCACGCTTGCGCGCATAAACGGCGCGCTTGCCGAAGGCTACCGCATAAAGGAAATGAAGGTCCTGCCGCTCAACAGGACCGGCAAGAAGATTTCGCTTGCCAGCAAGATGCGCGGCTGCCTGTACAGCGTCTCCGACATCCGCGACGGGCAGATCCTGCAGATCCTCAGGGAGCGCTGCACGCAGACCAGCAACGATTTCAGGGTCTCAGAATCTTCGGACGGCGTGTTCGACATAATTGTCAACGGCGACAGGAACATCTTCAAGACCGTGTTCTCCGCGGACATGAGCAAGTTCCATATCGCAGGTTCCTGCCGCATGGTGCGCAGGCAGTTATTCACGGAGGATCTATGATCGATTACAAACTCGTCAAAAGCGACGATATAATCCGCGACATGTCCAATCTATATGATATAGTGACATTTCTCCGCGATCCCGAGAACGGATGTCCCTGGGACAAGGAACAGATGCCGCGCGACATGATCCGCAGCATGCAGGGCGAGATCTACGAGTATATCGACGCGCTCGAGGACAAGGATCCCGAGCATCAGAGCGAGGAATTGGGCGATGTCTTCCTTAATCTGTTCCTGCTTGGAAAGATCCACGACCAGAACGGCGATTTCAAGCTGTCCGACTGTCTTAACAACGCCTGCGAGAAATACATCCGCCGCCATCCGCACGTATTTGCCGATGTCGATGTCAAGGACACCGAGGAAGTCCTCAGGAACTGGAACCGGATCAAGGTCCAGCAGGAAGGCCGCATTTCTTCAAAGGCCGATTTCTTCGAGAACGTACCGCAGAACGAGCCGGAGCTCGAGAGATGCTACGCCATATCCAAGAAAGCCGCCAAGGCCGGATTCGACTGGGCGACCGCCGACGACGTGTGCGACAAGATCAATGAGGAAATGGACGAAGTGCTCATGGCGCAGACCGAGGAAAACACGATGGAAGAACTCGGCGACCTGCTGTTCACGGTCGTGAACCTTTGCAGGAAGAAACACGTGAAGCCCCAGGACGCGCTGTCGTACGCCAATCACAAATTCATTAAGAGATTCAATATTCTATATGGAATGACCAAGGAACAGAATCTGGAGCTCGAGAACCTTACGCCTGAGCAATGGGACGATCTCTGGAACAAAGCCAAGAAGCTTGCGAAAGACAATTGATTGATACGTATATAGATATAATACGTACAACCACTTCCAGAGTTTTACAGAATATACATTATATCCAATTTATAAAAGTGTAAACGAATCACTGTCCGAAGCACAGAAGGGACCCGCAGTACTGGAGATCGGACCAGTATATGTTGCTGTAGTTCTTCCCCTGCACGCTGACAGCGCCGTAGATGTGGATATAGTTGTTGTCCAGGGAAGGTTGGAAATCGTCGTGCAGGACCAGCGTCTGCTCTGCTATGACGACAAGAAGACTGTTCTTCACCTTCATATTTATTGTCTTATTGGTTTCATCGTACGTGAGCTCGACTGACAGGTATGCGGGGTTGTCCTGGATCTGATATGTGTACAGAGGAGCTTCCACTACCCCACTCCCGGTTTCGAACGCATAGAATTCGTATGAGGTGTTGGATGAATTGTACTTCAGGACCGGAGTGTTTGCTTCGGCATTGACTGTGCTTCCGTCGTACTGTGTGGGTCTGTATTTGTTCTTGAATTGTGTGTTTAAGGTTGACAGACTTACAGTGTTATTAGAATCACAGATGTAATAGATAAGAAAAAGTCCAACTTTGTCTGCATCAGGGCTATCGGAATCAGAATTGAAATACAAGTTAAATGTAGAATCACCAGAAGGTGTGAGCGTTGTGGTTACATCAGTCAAATACCTTGGAACACCGCAGGAAGCGAGAAGACATAAAAAAACAGACGCCATCGCGATCACTGCAATGAACGGATGACGTCTGCTTTTCATAGGTTCCTTTCCTTAGAGCATGTTAGCCTGGTTTGCTGCAAGTTTTCCGTACTCTGAGTTGGGATAGTAGTCTGCGACCTGGGCGAAGGTTGCCTGGGCCAGCTGTGTGTTGCCCTGCTCCAGATAGATCATGGCGACATTGAACAGTGCTCTGGGAGCGACGCCGCTGTCGGGATAATCGTTGTAGATCTGGTTGTACAGGCTCAATGCCGTGGCTGTGTCGCCGGAGTCGCTGGCGCATGCCGCTGCACAGGAAAGAGCTGTCGGTGCAAGATAGATGTTCTTGTTGAGATTGTATGTCTGCATGAACGAGCTCTGTGCGTTGGCGTAATCGCCCTTCTCGTAGTAAACGAGACCGAGCAGATATGCTGCCTTGACCGAAGCGTACGAGGAACCGTCGATGAGCGGCTTGAGCTCGTTGATGAGCTCGTCCCAGTTCTGCTCCTCGGAGGCCATGACGATGTTGTACCTGTCCTCGAGCTTGGCGACCTTCTCCTGCGCCTTGATCTTGGCGTTGAGACTTGCGTTGACAATTACAACGGCAGCTACGATACCGACTACAATCACCGCGGCGATGATGATGAGCAGGAGCCTGTTCTTCGTAACGAAGGAAGAAAGCTTGTTGACGATCTTCTGCTCCGAAGTCAGTTCCTTCTCAGGTGTTGTGTTCTTCTTGGCCATCTTTATTTCTCCTCACGTGAAGAAATGAGATCTGCCAGGGTGACGACATCGTCATCATCGGAGTTGGCCATGTACTTGGCAACTTCGGACTGCTGGTCGCGTCTCTTCATCTCCTTGATGGAGAGCGAGAGCTTCTGCTGCTGCGGAATGACATCCATGACCATGGCGGTGACGGAATCGCCGACATTGAATCTCTTGAGCACTTCATCGGTGTACTCCTCGTCCGGTCCGACAAGGGCGAACTTCGGGATGAGACCCTCGATCTCGCCGAGAACCTTCACGAACACGCCGAACTCAGTGACGTTGGAGACGGTACCCGTGATGATGGAATACTTGGGATACTGCTGCTTCAGGGTCTGCCAGGGATTGTTCTCAAGCTGCTTGACGCCGAGTCTGATCCTGCAGCTCTCCGGCTCCACCTTGGTGACCGTGACGTCGATCACATCGCCTTCCTTGCAGAAGGAGGACATGTTCTTGACCTTCTTGGTCCAGGAGACAT
>JAGABK010000091.1 GCA_017614625.1 Spirochaetales bacterium | reverse complement strand
CTTGTGTCTCATCATTCTGAGCTTCTTCTTCCTCTTATGTGTAGCAATCTTATGCTTCTTTCTCTTTCTTCCACAAGGCACTGCAGAACTCCTTATTGTCCCCGAAAGCAGGGGAGATTTGTAATTACGGCGTACATTATCGTGAGTTTGTGAACCGAAGGTCAATAGCTTGCGGAAGAGAATTTCAGAAATGGCATGGAATTGTGATGACAAAGCGCCGGCAAGAATTGACTTGATTCATTATAGATGATAAGTTTATAAAGCCTCTTTATCCATCGTTGATGGATCATTTAAAGTCCGCAAGGAGGAACTTATGAGAAATTATGAGTTCACTGTCATCTTCGACGCCAACGAAGAGAAGACAGCAAAAGGGTTGGAGTTCGTATCCAACGCATTGACAGCAGCTGGCGCGACAGTCGCCAAGCAGGAAGACATGGGCGTAAGGAATCTCGCCTATTCAATCAAGAAACAGGACAAGGGCCACTATTATTACTTTGAGCTCGAGGCTGAGCCCCAGAGCATCAACGCAATGGCAGCCGAGTTCCTGCTGCAGGGAGAAATCCTCAAGCACTTGTTTGTCGCAAAGTAAGACCGCATCATTTTTCAGGAGTGAACCATGGCAGTAGACATCAATGTCGCCGTATTGGTAGGCCGTCTCACAAGGGATTGTGAGCTCAAATCCACACCGCAGGGAACATCGGTATGTCGTTTTTCCATCGCAGTCAACAGAAGAAAGAGGACTGGAGACAAGTGGGAAGACGAGGTAAGCTACTTCGATGTCGTTCTCTGGGGCAGATCGGCGGAAACGCTCAATCCCTATCTCCAGAAGGGTCGCCAGGTCTCCATCGAGGGAGAGCTGAGGCAGAACCGCTGGGAGCAGGACGGAAAGACCAATTCCAAGATCGAGGTCGTAGCCAACAACGTTCAGCTTCTGGGTGGCGGAAACCAGGGTCCCGTGACGGGTCCGTCACGCCCCGACCAGAGGATGGACCAGTCCCCCGCGAACCTCAGCGGTCCTGAGGCTTTCGATGACGGAGACGACATCCCGTTTTGATTGATTTAAGGAGATTATCAAATGCCGATGCATGATGAAAAAGAAACAATGAACGCTGAAGCCGGTAGCTTCAGAGACAAGAAGATGGGCGGAAAGCGCACCACATTCAAGAAGAAGGTCTGCAAGTTCTGCGCACAGAAGATCGAGCCGGACTACAAGAACCCCGACATGCTCAGACGCTGCACGACCGAAAGGGGAAAGATCCTTCCCGCACGCATCACAGGAACCTGCGCAAAGCATCAGAGGGCACTGACCCAGGAGATCAAGAGAGCCAGAGTTCTTGCCTATCTGCCGTTCGACAAGCAGTGAGGACAATCTAGAGATGGAGCAGACGGATAGGGCGGCCATAAGGAACCTTGTCCTGGGAGTCATTCTGGGCATCGTTCTGTCAAGGTTGACGATCGGTTCGATCTTCATGACCGTTCCGATTCTGCTGGCCTGCCCGTCGGTCAGAAAGGCAAACGCCAGACTTCTGGCATTTGCCGCCATAGCGTTGGGTGTGACGGTCTGGACGCTGATAGATTTCCGCGAGGCCATCGGTACAGTATACTGGCCGCTGATCTTGGTGTATCTCTACGTCCCGATCGCCGTCACCGTGGGGTCTGCAGTATGGACCGTGGGGTCCGGATACAGCAGGTCGTCGATGAGGAAGTTCTTCTGGGCTTGCATCCCGGTGTTCGTCATGGGCGCGATGCTTTCGATGTATTTCGCATCGGAAAAGTCTGCTCCCGTGCGCAGCTGGCTTGTGGACAGTTACCTTTTGATCTTCCCGACGGAAAGCCTGAGCATGGACATCACGTCCTTGGTGCAGGCGGTCGTCAAATCGTTGATGCTGTTCTTCGCTCCCATGGGGCTGTTGCTGCTTGCGATTCCCGTCGTCATTTCGGACATCAACCTGAACCGTTACGACGAGGACTGGCAGTACGACTTCGCGAACATGAAGCTTCCGGACACCTATGTCTGGATCCTGTTCGCCTCGTGGGCCCTTGCGTTGCTGACGAACTTCGTCACCGCCATACCGGACTGGATTATGGCGCTGATGTGGAACGTGGCGCTGTCGCTCTCCGTCCTGTATTTCGTCGTGGGAGTGTCCATCCTGGTCGCGTTCGCGAGAAGGAGGACCGCCGCCCTGACGGCCGGACGGATAGTGCTGATGGTGGCCCTCGGCTGCATCATCCCCGTAGTGAACATGATCGTGCTTTTCGGGCTCGTCCTTCTGGGAGTGCTCGAGACGTGGATCAGGTTCAGATGACATGAGAAACATACTTTAAAAAGGAGTATTCATATGAAGATCATTTTGAATCAGGACGTACCTAACCTCGGAGAAGAGGGAGATGTCTGTGTGGTCAAGGATGGCTATGCTCGTAACTATCTGCTGCCCACTGGTGCTGCGGTACTGTACAACAACGAGAATCTGGCTATCTTCAAGAGCAGGGCTGCCGCGATCGAAAAGAGAAAGGTCGCAAAGCGCCAGGCTTCCGCTTCACTGAAGGAGAAGCTCGACGACCTCACACTCAAGCTGGTCGTCTCTGCAAGCGAGTCCGGAAGGCTTTTCGGATCCGTCACTTCCCTCATGGTCCAGGAAGAGCTTGCGAAGCTCGGATTCGAGATCGAGCGCAAGAGAATCGAAGTCGCATCGCACACGATCAAGCAGGTCGGCATCTACTCTGCGAGAGTCCATCTCTATGAGAACGAGTCGTCCGTCATCAAGCTCGACGTCGTGAGCGAGGCTGATGTCAAGGCTGCCGAGAGAGCCGCCGCAAAGGCCGCCAAGGAGGCTGAGGAAGCCGCCGCGAAGGCTGCCAAGGAAGCTGAAGAGGCTGCCGCAAAGGCCGCCGCAGAAGCCGCTGCAGCAGAGGCCGCAGCTGCTGAGACAGCTGCCGAAGAGGCTCCCGCCGAGGCTCCTGCAGAGCAGGAAGCTGCTCCTGCCGCAGAAGAGAACTGAGGGCAGAAATTCCATGATCAGCCTGCCTTTACGGCGGGCTGTTCTGTCTATGGAGGTTTATGATGGCCGGTGCAAAACGCGTTTCCGAAGGAACAGTCGGAAGAGTCCCTCCGCACAACGATGCGGCTGAAGTCGCCCTGCTGGGTTCGGTCCTTCTGCGCAACAAGGCCCTGGATGAAGTCCAGAGCATGCTTGTCAAGGAGGATTTCTACCAGAGAGGCCATCAGCTCATCTGGGACGCCATCTGCGCCTTCCGCAACGATCGGCCCAACGTCTCCATAGACCTCATGTCCCTTACCCAGTACATGTCCGGGAAGGGGACCCTTTCGGAAGCAGGCGGGGCCGCGTACATCGCGAGCCTCACCGATTCCGTGCCCAGCTCCACGAACGCCTCGTACTATGCCGAGATCATCAAGACGGCATCGCTGAAGAGGCAGCTTCTGGACATGTCCATCGTCATCGGCGACAAGGCGTTCGACGAGACGGCGGACGTGAAGCAGTCGATCGACGAGCTCGACCAGAAGATCACGCAGCTGGGAACAAACGCCGGAACCGGTTCGTTCTCGGATTCCGGAAAACTGATCGGCCAGGTGGTCAACACTGTGCACGACATCCAGAGGGGAAACCGCACGGTCGGCGTCTCCTCGGGATTCCGCATCCTGGACAAGTACATCGGCGGCTTCAAGCCCAGCGACCTGGTCATCATCGCCGCCAGGCCTTCTGTCGGAAAGACGGCATTCGCGCTTTCGATAGCCGCCAACATGGCCTTCGGGAACGACCCGGTGCCCATCGGGTTCTTCTCCCTTGAAATGAGCGGCGCCACGCTGATCGAGCGTGTGATCGCCAACAAGGGCCAGATAAACCTCAGCAGCATGAGGAACGGAAAGCTGGACCCGGAGACAGACGCCCGCATGATGAACACGGCCGCGGCCCTGTACGACGACAGCAAGAACCTGCTGATCCAGGACACCCCGAACATCAAGCTTCTTGAGATCCGCTCTCAGGCGCGCAGGATGGTCAGGGAGCACAATGCAAAGGCGATCTTCATCGACTACATCGGTCTGGTTGACCTGAACTCATCCAACGTCAACATGCCCAGGCACGAGCAGGTTGCCCAGATCTCCCGCTCGCTCAAGCAGCTGGCCCGCGAGCTGGAAGTCCCCATCATCTGTCTCTGCCAGGTCAACAGAGAGGGAAGCAAGGACCGTCCGCCGATGCTGGCAGACCTGCGCGACTCGGGTTCGATCGAGCAGGACGCCGACCTCGTCATCCTGATGGACGACCCGTCCAAGCGCCTTGACGAGAACGGAAAGATCTCGCAGTACGAAGAGGCGGACCACGATGACGGCTCGGATTCGCACCTGACGGTCAGGCCCATCAAGATCATCATCGCCAAGCAGAGGAACGGCAGCACGGGCGCGTTCAATCTGAATTTCATCTCAGATTACGTCTGCTTCAAGGAAATCGAGAAGTTCTGATTCGGCGAAATTCCATCCGCCGTTCCACATCCTCATTTCGAAGCCTACCACATAGGTATGTCTTCTCAATTCGTATGCGTCCGGCGGCGGACTTTCACCTCAGGGTATTGTGTCAGGATATGTGATTCGGATACTACTTGGCGAATGAGAGCAGGGCGATCGCAGTAATAATCATCACGGTTCCCACGATCTGAAGAATAAGGTACATCCTCGGGTGGAAGGTGCGTCCTGTCACCAGCTCGGCGAAGCTGACCAGTATAAGGCCGTCGTCGAGCGCCGGGATGGGCAGCAGGTTGGCTACGGCAAGGGAAATGCTCACGCTTGCCAAAAGGAACAGGGCGATCCTGATTCCGCTGTTGAAGCCGTGCGCGAAGCCGCTTGTGGTGAGCATTCCTATGCTCTGCGAGGCGGCGAAGGTTCCGCCCAGGGTCTCGCCTGCGGCGGACTTGCCCCTGATGACATTGACCAGCGAGACTATCGACTGGGTGAAGTTGGAGAAGCACTCCCTTCCGGATGAGATCAGGGCCCTGAAGAAGTTGATTCCGGGCACCTTAACCGTCTGGCTGACCAGGGTGAAGTTCAGGCTGGACGTGGGGTTGTCGAAGCTCAGTTCGACGGTATCCGAACCTCTCCGGACCTCGAATGTGATGCGGTCGTTTGCATCTGCGGCCTCCAGCAGGTCCATCATGTTGGTCACGGGTTTTCCGTTGGCCGAGATTATCCTGTCGCGGGCCTTGAGGCCAGCTTTCTTCTCGGGGGTGTCGGAATTGACGTGGCCGACGACGGCCTCGCGGAAGACCAGGAAGCCGAAGACGCCGTTCTCGGGATGCACGATGAAGGTTCCGCGGTCGGTGACGATGGTCACGCTCTCCCTGTTCTTGACCTGCGCCAGAGCCTGCTGGAGCTCGGGGAAGGTGGAGACGGGATTTCCTTCTACAGATATTATTGTGTCTCCCGTGCGGATTCCGGCCTCGTAGGCGGCGGTGCTGTAGTTCTCGACCAGGGTGGGATAGTCGCTTGCCAGTGCCACGCGGGCAGGGTCGACCGAGACGCTTGTGGGCATGGTCATCAGAAGCGCGTAACAGAGGAAGGCGAAGATTATGTTGGCAGCCGGGCCCGCGGCGTAGGCGATTATTCGCTTGATGGGGCTTACGGACCAGATGGAGCCGTCCTCGTAGGTCTCTATGTGCTTTTTCTTCTGGGATATGGCGTTGGTGATGTCGTCGCCGCCGCTCATCTTGCAGGAGCCGCCGAAGGGGATGGCCCTGATTATGTACTTCGTCTCGCCGCGCGTCCACTTGAAGACCGCCGGTCCGAAGCCGAAGCTGAGGGCCTCGACGGTGATTCCGCAGGCGCGGGCCGCGAAGGCGTGGCCGAACTCGTGGACGAGTATCATGATGCCGATTCCGAGGAAACCTATCAGGATGGACAGAATTCCGGACCAGGTGATGTTCATCTTGTCTCCGTGTACGGGCGGTCCATGAGGGCTTTGACCCTTTGCATCACGGCCATGACGTCGTCGAGGTCCGAGGGGGCCTTGCTCCAGTCCATCTCCAGAAGGCGTCTTACCTCGCTGTGGATGCCGGTGTACGCTATCCTGCGCTGTCGGAACCAGGAGACCGCGATCTCATCGGCCATGTTGTAGACGATGGGGTAGCTGCCCTCGCGCCGGACGCATTCGAAGGCATCGGCCACGAAGGGATAGCGGGCATAATCGGGGGCGCGGAAGGTCAGGTCGAGCGACGTGAAGTCCAGGGCCTTGCCGACGGGACGGTCCACGATGGGCCACAGGAGGGCGCGCATGATGGGGAAGACCATGTCGGGCGGGGACATCTGGGCGTAGATCTGGCCGCTTTTGGCACGGACCATGGAGTGGACCACGCTCTGGGGGTGGATGACGACCTGGATGTGGTCGGCGTCGAAGCCGAAGAGATAGTGGGCCTCGATGACCTCAAGGCCCTTGTTGGCGAGGGTCGAGGAGTCGATGGAGATCTTGGGTCCCATCTTCCACGTGGGGTGGTCGGCCGCCTCTTCGGGGGTGATGTATGCCAGCCTGTCGATGGGCGTGCTTCGGAAGGGGCCGCCGCTTGCGGTGATGATGAGGCTGTCGACGTTCTCGCGGCCGCAGTCGGAGAGAAGTTCGTCGATGGCGCTGTGCTCGCTGTCGACAGGGATTATGCGTGTTTTGTACTTATCTGCTTCCCGGAAAAGGAGATGTCCGCCCAGGACGACCGATTCCTTGTTGGCGAGGGCCAGGGCCCTGCAGTTGCGGATTGCGGAGAAGGAGGCCTTCAGGCCAGGCGAGCCTGCGATCCCGTTGAGGACCATGTCGCAGGGCACGGCGTAGAGCATGTCGTCCAGGTCGGTCCAGATGCGCACGTCGCCGGACGAGGGGATTACGTTCTCCTGGGATGTTATGCAGAGGTTGGGGATTCCGTACTCCAGGCAGATGCGCAGGGCTTCGTCGACTTTGCTGTTGCACGAGCAGGCGACGATGCGGATCCTGTCCCTGAAGGACGATATGCCGCGGAGGGCGGAGCTTCCGATGCTTCCGGTGATTCCCAGGACGGTTACGTTTCTCAAGCGGCCTCCATGATAAGGTTCAGTATGATGAAGAACATCGGAGCGCTGAAGATCTCCGAATCAAGGCAGTCCAGGGCACCTCCGCGTCCGGGGATGACACGGCCCGAGTCCTTGACGCCGGCAGAGCGCTTGAGGACGCTCTCCAGGAGGTCTCCGACGTTCTGCGAGATGCTGACGGCCACTCCCAGCAGTATTTTCATGACCGCATTGGTCTGCGGCATGTAGTCGCGGAAGAGGGCGAAGCATGCGAACGAGAGGCCTATGGTGGTGAAAAGGCTTCCTACGAAGCCGGCCACGCTCTTGTTGGGGCTTGCCTTGAGGATGCCCTTGTTGTTCTTGCCGAAGAGCCTGCCCCAGACGTATGCGAAGACATCGTTTCCGAAGGCCAGGATCAGGTATGTCATGATGATGCGGCTGTTCATGCCCTCCATGGCCAGCATCCTCAGGAAGAACGAGAGGAAGAAGCCGGGATAGACGATGATGATGCAGCTGCGCGAGATGCGGTCCAGAGAGCCCTTGAAGGAATCGGTTTCGCCGAGCTTGATCTCAGTGGCGAAGCAGAAGAGCAGGATCAGCACGAAGGCCAGCTCGGTTATGCCCTGGTTGAAGCCGAAAAGGCCCTGAAGGTACTGAACCATCGGTACTATCGGGGCAAGGCAGGCCGCAAGGACGTGTCTGCCGAAAAGCAGGCGGCTCATCTCGAGGCTTCCGAGGGTTGCCATGAACACGACCAAGAGGCTGAAGAGGATGTAGTTGTACATCGGCACGAAGAACACCGATGCCAGAACCAGCGGGACTCCGACGAGGACCGTTATGAGCCTGTCGCGCAGATTCCTGTCCTTCACTTGACCAGTCCTCCGAACTTCCTGACGCGTTTTGAGAGCGCGTCGATGCACATCTTAATCTGCTCCTCGCCCCAGTCGGGCCAGAGGTCTTCTATGGAAAGGAACTCCGCGTAGGCGCTGTCCCAGAGCATGAAGTTGCTCAGGCGCATCTCTCCGGCGCTCCTTGCGATCATGTCGGGAGCGGGAATCTGCGGAAGGTCCAGGTTGTTTTCTATGTCTTTTACGGTAATGGGTTTACCGGGGTTTTTCTCTATGAAGCGGTTGCAGGCACGGGCTATCTCGTCCTGTCCGCCGTAGTTGATCGCCAGGATGACCGTGATCCTGTCACAGTCCTTTGTTCCCTCGATGACCTTGGAAAGGCCCTTGCGGGCGTCCTCGGGAAGGGCGTCGAAGTTTCCGCGCACGAGGATGCGCATTCCGTTCTCCTGACAGAACGGAAGTTCTCCCGGAAGCTTCTTTGCCAGAAGACCCATGAGGTAGTTGACCTCCTGGTCCGGGCGCTTCCAGTTCTCAGTGGAGAAGGCGTAGAGCGTGACATACTCCACGTTGTATTTGATTGCGGCCGCGATCACGCGCTTGAGGGCCTTTACGCCTTCAAGATGGCCGGCAGTGCGCGGGAGCGACCGCCGGGTAGCCCAGCGGCCGTTTCCGTCCATGATAAGTCCGAGATGCATCAGATCTCCATGATTTCTTTCTCCTTGGTCGCCTGAAGGTCGTTGATCCTGGCGATCTGGGAGTCTGTCATTTTCTGGAGTCTGGTCTCTCCTTCCTTCTGCTCGTCCTCGGAGATGGTTCCGGCCTTCTGGAGCTTCTTGATCTCCTCCATGCCGTCGCGTCTGATGTTGCGGATGGCGACGCGGCTTCCCTCGGCGAGGTTCTTGGACTGCTTGGCAAGCTCCTTCCTGCGGTCCTGTGTGAGAGGCGGGAAGTTTATGCGCAATAGTTTTCCGTCATTGGAAGGATTGAGTCCCAGATCGCTCTTCTGGATGGCTTTCTCGATGGCACCCAGAAGGCTCTTGTCCCAGGGCTGGATGACAACAAGTCTTGCTTCCGGCACAGAGACGGATGCAACCTGGTTGAGCGGGGTCTCCTGTCCGTAATAGTCCACGCGCACCTTGTCGAAGATGGCTGCGGAGGCTCTGCCGGTTCTCAGTGCAAGGTAGTCTGTCTCAAGGGCGTTGACGCTCTTTTTCATTCTGTCTTCACAATTGGCCAATACCTGTTGCATTGTTTACTCCTGTAAAGAGGCCGCCCGTTTCCGGACGGCCTGTGTCTGTCTTATGCTCCGGCGAGGAATCTCTCGTAGGCGACGATCTTGACGTCGGCTCCGTTCTCCTTGTTGAACTTCGCCAGCAGCTGTGCCACTGAAAGTCCGTCGTCGTTGCTGATCTGGAAGACCTGGTCCATCAGGCAGATCTCTGCATAGTGCTTCTTGAGCTTTCCTCTGACGATTCCCTCGAGAACCTTTTCCGGCTTGTTCTTGAGCTTTTCATCTGCTGCAACCTGTGCGCAG
>JAGABK010000090.1 GCA_017614625.1 Spirochaetales bacterium | reverse complement strand
GTTCTCCACCGCGGAGGAGGAGTACAACATCCTCACCGAGCGCAACATCCCCGTGATCGTCATGGAATCGGTTCGCGGAGGCCGCCTTTCGAGCCTCACGCCCGAGCTGGACGCCAAGCTCCGGGCCGCGCAGCCGGGCCGTTCGGTATCGTCCTGGGCCTTCAGATGGCTCATGACGCATGACAACGTCCTCACCATGCTCAGCGGAATGTCCGACATGGAGCAGGTGAAGGACAACCTGGACACCTTCAGCAAGGACGACCCGCTTTCGGAGGAGCAGTGCGCTTTCCTCATAGACGTGGCCCATGAGTTCAAGAAGGGCTTCACGGTGCCGTGCACGGCCTGCCGCTACTGCACGCCGGACTGCCCCATGCAGCTGGACATCCCGGAGCTGCTGAAGGTCTACAACGCCTACAAGTACAACAGACGCTGGGAGAACAACCTGCGCAGGACGGCGCCGGAGAAGATGCCGTCCAACTGCATCGGATGCGGCTCGTGCGCCGAGCACTGTCCGCAGGGCATCGACATCCCGGCCCTGATGAAGAAACTGACCCGGCTCAACGAGACCGGCCTCGAGGACTGAGGCTCCGTTTTTATCAAAAACAGGTCGAAAAAGAATCCGATTGCTGATATCATGGCAGTATGACTGACAGTGAAAGAATTCTGGACAAAGCGATCGGACTGGCGGACTGTCCCGTATCCCGGGCAGCGGAGATCTACAACCTGCTTTCACCCCTCAAGACGGACTACATGCGCGGCGAGCGCCGCCTGTCTCCGGAGAAGGAAGTCAGGCTGTTCGACCTGTACAGCAGGGCCGCGGCCGAGCTGGGCTGGAAGAACGAGGCGGAGTACTACGCCGCCAAGGCCCTCGAGCTTGCCGTCGAGTGCGGTCAGCGCGGGGAATCCTCCCACATAACCGATTTCCTCATGGGGCTTTACCTGGACCGCCACGCCAGCCGCCTCGTCGTCAGGGTGGGGGACCCGATGCTCGATTTCTGCGAGATCGACGAGCTCGTCAGCAACTTCGCGTTCAAGCTCTGCTGTGCCTATTTCATCGAAGGCCGGTTCAAGGATTCACAGGCCCTTGCATCCAGGATGCTCGATTTCGTGAAGGCCTACGGGGACTACAGGAACCCTGAGACCTCATGGCTCTACTATTTCATCTACAACTACGGCGACGTGGAGGACCCGTTGGAAGTGCTGAGCGAGTGGCATGCCTTCCAGATCTCACTGTACGGGGAGGACTCCCCGCAGGCGGCCGAGGTTCTCTGCCACATCGCCATATACGCCGGAATCCAGGGCGACTACGACAGGTCCGAGGAGCTTTTCACGAAGGCCCTCGGGATTCTGACGGACGAGGATGTCACCTTCAGGCTGGAGGGGCTCTCCTGGTACCTTATGATGTTCGCCATCGTCCTGAAGGAGGACGGCCGCAGGGAAGAGGCCCTGGGGGCCTGCGACCTGGCGCTCGAGGGTTGCGGGGAGGACTTCGCCGGTGTGATCGGGTCCATCCGCGACGAAATCGAGGCCATGGAAGACTGACTTCGTATTGCTAGAAATCGACATATTTTATATTCTTTCTCAGGAGGCCTTATGACAAACATCCGTTCCATTGCCATTCCGCCGCTCACGGCGGATCTTGAGAGGGTTCTGATCGACGCAGACACGATCCAGAGAAGAGTCATCGAAATGGCGAACCAGATCAACCATGATTACGCCGGCATCACCGAACCGCTGGTCCTGGTAGGAATCCTGAAGGGCTCGTTCATCTTCCTCGCAGACCTCTGCAGGAAGCTCACCGTGCCCCATGTCGTGGATTTCATCGCCGTCTCAAGCTACGGGAAGGGCAGCACGTCCACCGGAAACGTCAGACTCGTCATGGACACCAGGGAGAATCTGGAGAAACACCATGTCCTGATTGTCGAGGACATCCTGGACACGGGATACACGCTCGACTACCTGGTGCGCAACCTCAAGGCGAGGGGAACGAGGTCGGTCAACACCGCCGTCCTTCTGGAGAAGCCTGACCGCCACAAGGTCGAAGTCCACCTCCAGTACGTGGGATTCACGATTCCCGACGTCTGGGTCGTGGGATACGGCCTCGACTACGGCGAGCAGTACAGGACCCTGCCTTACATAGCAGAGATGAAGATTCCGGGCTGAGGAGGCGAACATGTCGGTTATTTCAATCATCGGCGCCCAGTGGGGCGATGAAGGAAAGGGAAGGATCGTAGACTACCTCGCGACAGACGCGGACGTGGTCATCAGATACCAGGGCGGAGACAACGCCGGACATACCGTCGTCAACGAATACGGCAAGTTCGCGCTTCACATCGTGCCCTCCGGCATCTTCAATCCCAAGGCGATCAGCATCGTCGGAGTAGGAGCGGTCGTCAACTTCGACACCATGCAGGGTGAGTTGGCAGGAATCCCCGCCGAGCTTCACAGGAACCTGAGGATCGATGTCAGGGCGCACCTGATCATGCCCTACCACTGCCTGCTCGACGGAGCGGAGGAGGCCAGAAGGTCGGCCCACGACAAGATCGGAACCACCAAGAGGGGAATCGGACCCTGCTACAGCGACAAGGCCGCCAGAGAGGGCATCAGGGCCGGCGAGATCCTCGATCCGGAAGGACTGAGGGCCCACCTGGAGAAGATCCTGCCCAAGAAGAACCGCGAGCTGGAGTACTACGGACTGCAGCAGTTCACAGTGGACGAGCTCATGGACAAGTGCGCCTACTGGGCCAAGATATTCGGCTCCAGGATCGTCGACACCATCCCCATCGTCAGGGAAGCCACAGCGTGCAAGGACAGCAAGGTCGTCCTCGAGGGACAGCTGGGAATCATGAGGGACCTCGACTGGGGAATCTATCCGTACACTACATCCAGCAATCCCACCAGCGGAGGCGCGGCCAACGTATCGGGAATCGCCCCGAACAGGATCACCGACATCATCGGAGTCACCAAGGCCTATTCGACAAGCGTCGGCGGAGGCCCGTTCGTCGCCGAGCTCTTCGACGACGACGGAAAGAAGCTGCGTGAGATCGGAGCCGAGTACGGCGCCACCACCGGCCGTCCCAGAAGATGCGGCTGGCTGGACGCGGTCGCCCTGGACTATTCCTCGTACATCAACGGATTCACCTCCATCGCCGTCACGAAGATGGATGTCCTCGACACCTTCGACGAGATCAAAGTCTGCGAGGCCTACGACATCGACGGAAAGATCACCCGCTACCTGCCCGACACCAAGGGTCAGGAGAAGGCCAAGCCGGTATGGAAGGTCTTCAAGGGCTGGAAATGCGACACCACCGGATGCCGGAAGTGGGAGGACCTTCCCAAGGAGGCCCAGGAGTACGTCAAGGCAATAGGCGAATACGCCCACTGCCCGGTCTCCTATGTCTCGGTCGGCCCGGAGAGGGAGCAGATTATCATTCTGTAAGCTGACGAACAGCGACGAAACTGACAGGGGGTTGGCATGGATTTCGGTTTCGACACTTTCATTTCCCCGCTCACATGGCGCTACGGCTCCTCAGAGATGAAGGAGACCTGGTCGGAAAGCAACAAGCGCCTTCTTCTCAGACGCGTCTGGATCGCCCTTGCGGCGGCCCAGAACAAGGCCGGGATCGTCTCTGACGCCCAGCTCGAGGACCTGAAGGCCCATGCAAAGGACATCGACATCGAAAGGGCCCTTGAGATCGAGGGTACTATCCAACACGACCTCATGGCCGAGATCAAGACCTACGCCGAGCAGTGCGAGGTCGGAGGAGGGGTCATCCACCTGGGAGCCACCAGCATGGATGTCCTGGACAACGCCGACGCGCTGCGCCTGAAACAGGCACTGGCGATCGTGCTTGGGAAAGCAAAGGCACTCAGGGTCTCGCTTGCGGAAAAGGTCCGCAGATACAAGGATGTTCCCTGCATGGCCTTCACGCACATCCAGAGCGCCGAGGTCACCACGGTGGGCTACAGGCTGGCCCTTGTCGTGCAGGATCTGGACGAGTGCATAAAAGAGCTTGAGGCGCTTGAGATCAAGGGCAAGGGCATGAAGGGAGCCGTGGGAACGCGTGCAAGCTACGCCGCGCTTCTCGAGGGAACCGGAATGAGCGCCGCCGACCTGGACAGGTCTGTCATGGAAGAGCTGGGGCTTGTGGCCTTCGAAGGCGCTACCCAGGTCTATCCCAGGACGCAGGACCTTCGCGTGATGCACGCCCTGGATTCGCTTTCATGCGTGCTTGCCAAGTTCGCCCTTGATTTCCGCATGCTGCAGAGCACGGCCATAGGGGAGTGGAGCGAGCCGTTCGGAAAGAGCCAGGTGGGCTCTTCGGCCATGCCGTTCAAGAGAAACCCCATCAACTGCGAGAAGATCGACAGCCTCTGCCGCTATGTCCATTCGCTTGTTCCCAACGCATGGGACAACGCCTCGCTCTCGATCCTCGAGAGGACTCTGGACGACAGCGCCAACCGCAGGCTCTTCCTGCCGCAGGCGTTCCTCGCCATGGACGAGATCCTTCTGACTGCCTCGAAGGTCGTTTCGGGGATGAATGTCCATGAGGGTGCGGTTTCCCGCAATCTTGCTGCTTACGGGGTCTTCGCGGCCACCGAGCGCCTTCTGATGGAACTCGGACGCAGGGGCGCCGACCGTCAGGCGATGCACGAGGTCATCAGGGAAGCCAGCCTCAAGGCCTGGGACGCGGTCCAGGACGGGAAGGACAATCCGCTGGTGGGTCTTCTGTCCTCGGACAAGGCGGTTCTGGTCTACATGAAGGCGGACGAGGTCGTCTCCTGCCTGGATGCGTCTGACTATTACGGCGATGCGGCCAGGATGGCAATGAAAATCATAGGTTGATGTCTTTGAATCCTTTTTGTTTTCACTGAAATGATTATTTGTCCTCGCGGTTTGTACAAAAACTCTGAAAAATGAAATAAAATGTATAAAATTTGTACAAAAAACTTGTTTTTCGGGCATTTTTGTACAAAAAATGAATCATGAACAAAAATGATTTGAAGAAGCAGATAGCAGAAAGGAAGTCGGAAGTAGAGAAACTGGTCGGAACCATCGACAAGAGCAAGGTTCTTCTGGTAAACGGGAATCTGTATTGCAGACTGCAATCAGGAGAGTACCGTTACATTGTCCGGGAAAGCGGAGATGGCACGGTCACATACCTCGGCAGGGATAAAACCGTCCGGATCCGGCAGCTCTGCAACAAGGTACACGGCAAGAGGCTTAAGGCTGCGGCACAGAAGGAAATCAGGCAGCTGGACAGGTGCCTCGAACTGCTGGAATCGGAAAAGGACGGGGCGGGAATCGACAAGGCCGATATGGATTCTGTCTACGGAAACCTGCCGGAGGGAATCCGGAGGAACACGTCTCCCAGCATGTTCACCGACGACGGCTATGCGGAGCGCTGGCAGAAGGAGGAGTACCAGAACAGATGGATGAAAAGCGATTTCATCTACGAGACTCCCAGGGGAGAGAAGGTCAGGTCGAAGAGCGAGTGGATGATAGCCTGCATGCTTGCGGAGGCGGGCGTACCCTACCGGTATGAGGAAATCGTCCCGCTGAACGCCATGTTCGGCGTGTTCCTGTATCCGGATTTCACAGTTCTCAACAAGCGGACCAGGAAGGTGTACTACTGGGAGCATTTCGGACGCATGGATGACCCGGAATACATCAACAATTCCTTCATGCCCAAGATGAACGACTACTACAACTTCGACTTCCTCCCGGGGGAGAAACTGCTCATGTCTTTCGAGTCGGGCAAGCGTCCGTTCGACACGACCCAGGTGAAGAGGATAATCGAGCAATTCCTCAAATAGGAACGTATAGTAACGGGGTATTGCACAAAAACCTGCTTCTTTGTATAGTAACCTCAAAGCGTTGACGGAGAGTGCTTTTCCGGATAGCCATGAGAGAGACGGCGGGTGGTGCGAGCCGGGGGAACTAACGGAAAGAGCTGTCGCTCCCGAGCCGGAGGGCAGAAAGCCTTGTGTGCGAGTAGACCCCTCCCGAACCTGCCGCGTAAGGGCATAAGGCTTGTTGGAGCCTGAGCGGTGTTCCGTGTGAGCGGAATGCAATTTGAGTGGTACCGCGGGTATGTTTCATACTCGTCTCAAAGCAGTGATTCTTTGGGACGGGTATTTTTTTTACCCGCAAGGAGGATTGTGTGGGACAGATTACAGGACTTGACTACAAGATCCAGGAGATGGCCGCGAGGATCAAGGAACTGCGCGAGATTGAGGGACTGACGACCTATGAGATGGCCGTGAAGACCCAGACCACACGCGAGGAGTACCTTGCCTGCGAGTCCGGAACAGGGGACCTCAACTTCACCTTCATTTACAGGTGCGCCCTTGCCCTTGGCGTCGACGTAACCGACATCATCGAGGGACACAGTCCGACGCTCAAGTCGTTCACAGTCACCAGGGCCGGCCGCGGACAGGAGATAAGCAACGCCCACGGCATGACCTACTACAATCTGGCCTACGCCTTCCAGAACAGGATCGCCGAGCCCCTGTACGTCAGGAGCAGATACGACGAGGAGGCCCAGCACAGGGACATCGAGCTGACGAGCCACGACGGCCAGGAGCTCGACCTGGTGATATCCGGAAACCTCCTGGTTCAGGTCGGCGAGCACCGCACGACGCTGGGGCCGGGGGACAGCATCTACTTCAGCTCCTCCACGCCGCATGGGATGATCGCCGTCAATGGCCAGGACTGCGAGTTCTACGCCATCGTCCTGAATCCGACCGGGGCGCCGATCCCGGAGCTCACGCCCGTCACGTACTCGCCGGTCGCGCTGCAGCAGAGAAGGGTGGACGACAGCGAGAGGCTCTGGCACAAGTATGTGGATGTCACGCTCAACGGGAACGGCACGCCGGAGAAGATCACCTTCAAGAACACGGAGAAGTTCAATTTCGCATACGACATCGTGGACGAGATGGCCAAGCGCAATCCCGACAAGCTGGCCATGCTCCACATCTCGAAGGACAAGACCGAGCGCAGGCTGTCCTTCCTGGACATGAAGAGGGAATCTGCCCGCTGCGCCAACTACTTCAAGAGCCTGGGAATCAAAAAGGGCGACAGGGTCATGCTGATCCTCAAGCGCCACTACCAGTTCTGGTACGCCATGCTGGGCCTGAACAAGCTGGGTGCGGTCGTTATTCCCGCCACGAACCAGCTGCTGCCGCATGACATCGAGTACCGTCTGAACTCTGCCGGGATCAACACCGTGGTCTGCACGCCGGACGACAACGTGCCAGAGCATGTGGAGGAGGCTGCCAAGACCAGTCCGACCCTGATAAACAAGATCATCGTCAACGAGAAGAGGGAGGGCTGGAGGTTCTTCGACGAGGAGTACAAGATGTTCTCCTCAAGCTTCCCCAGGACGGAGGACAGCCCCTGCGGCGACGACCTGCTCCTGATGTTCTTCACATCCGGGACCTCCGGCTATCCGAAGATCGCCATGCACAACCACAAGTACGCCCTGGGCCACTTCCACACGGCCAAGTACTGGCACTGCGCCCAGTACGACGGACTGCATTTCACCATCTCCGACACCGGATGGGCCAAGGCGATGTGGGGCAAGATGTACGGCCAGTGGCTGGCAG
>JAGABK010000089.1 GCA_017614625.1 Spirochaetales bacterium | reverse complement strand
CCCATCAAACCGGGTGCCCAGCTGGGCTTCGATTTCGGAAACAGCCATTTCGGTTTCACTCTCATGGGTACTGTCAGCTTCTCGTATGACGCAGACGTGTTCAGGGCATTCGTCAGACCCGGCATAGGACTGGGCCTGTCGACCTACTCGTACTACAGCTACTACGAGGACAAGAGGGTCACAAACACGGACGCCTATTTCGCCTGGACAATCGAAACCGGAGTGGCCTTCCTGTTCAAGTAAAACCTCCCGGATAGCTTATTTAGACACTTTCTCATTTTATGTTGATTTAGACTCCGTAGTTTGCTAAAGTATTATACATGAATACTTATAAGCTCGACGGGCAGACCTATGCCCGCATGCTCCACGGAGGAGCAGGAAACATAAGGGCGAACAGCGACAGGATAGACGACCTGAACGTCTTCCCGGTTCCGGACGGTGATACCGGAAGCAACATGACAAACACGATGGACCGCGGCACAGAAAGGCTCGCAGGTCTTTCGGACAATCCCGACATATCCGAAGTCTCGCGCGCTTTCTCAAGCGGAACCGTCCTGGGTGCAAGGGGCAATTCCGGAGTCATCCTCTCTCAGATTTTCAAGGGCATAGACATGGGTCTTGCAGGTCTTGAGACCGCAACTGCGCAGGACCTGGCGAAGGCTTTCAAGAGCGGCGTGAAGCAGTCCTATTCGGCCGTCGCCAAGCCGGTCGAGGGCACAATCCTCACCGTCTTCAGGGAAGCCGTCGAATACGCCAACGCGAACACAGGCGTCGGTTCCTCGGTCGAGGATTACCTGCGCCTCCACATAGAGCAGGCACGCGACACCCTGGCAAGGACCAAGGAGATGCTTCCCGTCCTGGCTCAGGCCGATGTCATCGACAGCGGCGGAGCAGGGTACCTGGCCATCGCCGAGGGCATGTACATGGCCCTGACCGACGAGAACTACGTCCCGCAGGCCGCCTCTGAGACCTCGTCCGCACCGGCTCAGAAGAGCGTGGACATCTCGGCCTTCACGCGCGACAGCGTGCTTGAGTTCGGCTACTGCACCGAGCTCCTGATCAGGCTCCAGAGCGCCAAGGTCGACGTGGAGACCTTCGACACCTCCGTCATCCTGGACTTCCTCAAGTCCCACGGAGGAGACTCCATCGTCTGCTTCAAGGAGGACGATGTCGTCAAGATACACGTCCACACAATGGATCCCGGCGCGGTCCTGACGCACTGCAGGCTCTACGGCGAGTACCTCACCATAAAGATCGAGAACATGGCCCTCCAGCACGAGGAGATCATAAGACGCCCGAAGAAGAAGCGCCTTGCGGTCGCGGCCGTTTCCATCGGCGACGGTCTCTCGGATGCCTTCAGGGAGCTGGGCGCCGACATCATCATAGGCGAGAACCCCTCCACGGGAGATTTCGTCGAGGCAATGAAGGAAGTCGAGGCGGAGAACTACATCATCCTGCCCAACGACGGCAACGTGGTCATGGCAGCCCGCCAGGCGGCGGAGATGACGACCGACGCCAAGGTCTACGTGGTGCCGACCAGGTCCCCGCAGGAAGGCTATGCGGCGCTGAGCATCATGACGCCTGACGCCGAGGACATAGAGGCCCTCGCAGACGACCTTGCCGCTGAGGCTCAGAACGTCACCAGCGTTTCCGTGGCCCTCGCAACAAGGGACGCCGAGATCTCCGGACAGAAGATAAAGAGCGGCGACTACATCGCCATGTACAGCAAGGAGCGCATCGTCGCCGACTGCGCCGACAGGTTCTCGGCATTGGAGAAACTCCTGGAGAGCGTGGACGGCATCGAGGACATGGAGATTATGAACGTCATCTGCGGAGAGGATGTCTCGGAGGACGAGCAGGAGAAGGCTCAGGAGCTGATCGGGGAAAGGTACCCGGACATCGAGGCCATCTTCATCCGCGGAGAGCAGAAAATCTACAGTTTCATGATAGGTTTGGAGTGAGAATGGACAACAGACTGACTACGATAGTTGTGGATACGAAAGGATGCGACAAGGGTCCTTCCGTCATAATCAAGGGAGCATGCCAGGCCCTGGAGGATTTCCCCGGTCTGTGCGTGGCGCTTGTCGGAGACAGGGACGTGATTGAGAAGGAGACGGCGGAGCTCGGAGCCCCTGCAGACAGGATCCGCATCATCGATGCCCCCGACGCGATCACCAACTACGACCACCCGGTCCAGGCGCTCCAGCGCAAGACCGAGTCCTCGCTGGTCAAGGCGCTGACCCTCCTGCGCAACGACGAAAGCTGCGCGGGTCTTGTGAACGCCGGAAGCACGGGAGCACTTCTCGTCGGTTCCATGATGTTCCTGACCCGGCCGGGCGAGAGGGTACGCCCCGCGCTTGCTGCGGTACTGCCGGCGGAGAAGGGGGGTTTCACCGCTCTTGTGGACACGGGAGCCAACATCGACTGCACGCCTTCCATGCTGGTCCAGTTCGCCCATCAGGGCTCTGACCTCATGAGGAACATGTACCGCATTGATTCACCGAGGATCGGCCTGCTCTCAAACGGCGCCGAGGAGACGAAGGGCAACGCCCTGGTCAAGGAGACGCACAAGCT
>JAGABK010000006.1 GCA_017614625.1 Spirochaetales bacterium | reverse complement strand
CCAAGGACGGCAGGTTCGAGCTTTCCGAAGAACAGTCCAAGGACCCGATGATGAACTCGGTTCTCCATGCACTTGAAAGGGAAGGTCAGATAAAGGGAAACGGAAAGGTTTTCTTCAGAGCCTGATCAGAATCCGAACAACCTGTTGATTGCATTCGCGACCCCGTCCTCCGAGACGGGGTCCGTTATATAGTCAGCCTCCGCCTTCACGCACTGCTCGGCGTTGCCCATGCCTACGGAAAAACCTGCGGTCCTGAGCATCTCCAGATCGTTGGCGCTGTCGCCGAAGGCAATGATGCCGCTTGCATCACAGCCGAGGACCGAACAGAGTTCCAGAAGTCCGTGAGCCTTGGTCACGCCCTCGCATGTGGTTTCCATCGAGTTGTCTTCCATGACAATGGGATTCAGCGGGCAGGATTCCCGGAGAAGGTCTGCAGCCTTCAGGGCATCGGCCTGATTCTTGAAGAAGGTCTGGATCTTGTAGACCCCGGAGGCCTTACGGCGGAGAAAGCCCTCGATGGACAGGACAATGCGGTTGTTGCGCACATCGCGGGTGGCCGTCCGGTGGGACTTGGCAAGATAGTTGGTGCGTTTGAGCAATCTCAGGAGAAAAAGCGGGGTTCCGACCACGAAACCGTTGAGATAGACGCTGCACGTCCCGTGGCACTTGCGTATGATGCTTACTGCTTTTATTGCGGTTTCGGAATCGATGGGATGGTCCCTGAGGACGTTTCCGTCGCAGTCGGTAACGCTTGAACCGTTGGTGGTTACACGATAGTTGAACCGGGAAAGCACGTTCCGGGGGATCTGGGATATGTCCCTGCCCGTGGAGACCGCCACCGCAACACCGGATCGGCTGAGCTTTTCGAGGGCATTTCCGACAGCTTCCGACATGAGGCTTCCGTTCAGGACGGTGCCGTCCAGATCGAAGGCTGCTATTCTGATGCTTTCCCTGGAGAATTCTCTGGACATGGCGGCTACCTGTTTATGAATTCCAGATATGCCTTCTCCTCAAGCGGAGGAGAAAACAGATAGCCCTGCATCCAGACACTCCCGAGGGATGTGACCACCTTAAGCTGTTCCTCTGTTTCAATACCCTCGACTACACAGGTCATGTCCAGATCGCGGAACATGCGGATGGAATTCTCAAGGAAGCTTCTGCTCTTCTGGCCTTCGCTCAGAAGGACCTTGTCCAGCTTGACCACTCTGAACGGCATGCTCAGGACCTGAATGACATTGGAATAACCGGTGCCGTAATCATCCAGGGCGAACGAGAAGCCCTGTTCTATCATCTGATTCATGAACGAACTGAGGAACTCCGGATTCCTGGCTGCCGAGGACTCGGTGATTTCAAAGCAGATCTTCTTGGGTTCCACATTATGGCTCTTCACGATTTCGGAGATTCTCTTGACCGGATTGTGGAAGAACTCCGTGGCTGAAAGGTTCACGTGCAGCATGTGGACTTCCGGGTGCTTTTCCAGGAACCTGCAGGCCTCTTCCACGACGAAGGAGTCTATGAACAGCGCAAGGCCCCTCTTCTCTATGACCGGAATGAACTCAGCAGGCGAGACAGGACCGAGGTTCGGGTCGTTGAAGCGGAGCAGGACCTCAGCCGCATTTACGTTTTCCCCCGCAGAGGAGACTATCGGCTGGAAGCAGATATAGAGGCCCTCGTTGGTCTTCACCGAGCGGCGCATGGACTCGTCTATAATCTGCTGGCGTCTGTACTTTGCAAGCAGCGACGAGTCGATATCGAGCCGGATTATCTGGTTGTTGAAGACATTCTCGGCATTCAGGGCATCGTTGACTATGGAAACGAATTCGGGCGGGGAGAGATTCGAGTGGATGTTCGTGCTTGCGACCAGTATCCTTGCCATCAGATCCACGCTGATTCCCGCAACGTCCCAGGTGTTTTTGAACCTGTTGGCGATCTTTACGGAAACCCCTTCCAACTCGGCCCTGCTCTTGGAGATTATCCAGAAGCGGTTCCTCGAGTCCCTGAAGAACCAGTTCTTCTTGCTCTGGATGCCTTCGAAGAAAGCACCGACTTCCCTCAGCAGAGTCCTGTTAGCAAGGGTCCCGGAGCCTCTTTCCAATGAAGACAGCCCGTCCACGTTCACGACGGTGGCATGGACCTGCCTGCGCCCCAGTTCTCCGACAAGGAAGAAAAGAAGGGCATTGGAATTGAATGCCCCGGTATCATCGTCCAGCATTGTCTCCGGGTTCTGGAGAGCGAGGTCCCAGAGAACGATTGCAATGGTGATGCCGGTTCCGGTCAGGACCAGACTCGGATAATTCATCTGGATGACCGTTGTAATCGGAATGATTATCGAAAAGCTCAGAATCGCCGCCACCTGCTTTCCGGTCAGCTTCCTTCTGTAGATGATTGCTATGGTGACAAGTATGATGAGATAGATTGCAACGCTGGCATAGATGAGGAAATGCAGCGGCCCGTAGATGAAAACCCTGCTCCCCCTATCCGTTCCGATAGAGAACACCAGCCCTGTAAACGGGTTGATCAGCAGAATGCCCAGAAACAATGCCGCCGGCAGGAATATCAGAAACAGACTCCTGGTCTTCATGAAATTCAGACCCACGTCATTGATGACATAGACGCAGGCCAGAAGCGGCAGAATCGACTGCAGCCCGTAGAACAGCCCGTTCAGCAGATAGTTCACCCAGACGGGTACCATGTCTGCGAATTCAAGGGTGACGCATCCGGCGATATTCACCGTCATATCCAGAAGAGCGAATATCAGAATCAGCGAAAAGAAATTGTTCGCAGTTGTGGGGAATCGCTTCGCAGAGGCATAGTGAACAGTGACGCAGACAAGAAAGATCAGCGAGCAGAGTTCGAACTGGAACTGGTATGCAAAGTCGGAAAGCTGCATTTTGATTGATTATAATACATTCCCTGAGGCATTTCCAGTTTTCAGATGAAATGGATCATGTGGTTGCCGCCGGCAATATTCGAATAATCCAGCTTTGTCAGATTCAGATAGCCGATGATTCCCCTGGGGGTCAGGTCATATGTGGAAGTGACTTCCCTGCTGACATCCACCCTCTTCCCGCTTTCATCAATGCCGAAGGCCGATACCGAGACAGGCTCGCTCACTCCGATTGCATATGCGATCTGGATCGAGGCACTGGAAAAACCGTGCTTCCTGACCATGTCTACGGCCACCCTGCGCGCCATGTAGCATCCGCTTCTGTCAACCTTGGAAGGGTCCTTTCCGCTGAAGGCTCCGCCTCCGACCGGGGCATATCCGCCATACTGGTCGCAGACGATCTTCCTGCCGGTGAGGCCGCAGTCCGCACCCGGTCCCCCGAAGGTCCACAGTCCCGCGGGGTTGATCAGCATCTTGTCCGCCACGGGGATTCCGTTCTCCTCAAGGAGCCTGAGAGTCCTTTCGCGAACCTGGCTGAGGGTCAGACCCTCCTTGTGGCAGGCCGAAATCAGGATGGTATCCAGGCTCTTTACGTAACCAGGCGTTGAAATGTCCGTGGTGACCTGGGTCTTGGCATCTCCCAGATAGATGGAATCGGGGTTGCACTCGATGTCCTTTTCTATTGCCTTGATGATGTCGATGGCAATCTCCTGGCCGTAAGGCAGATAGTACTTCCCGCCGTTTACGGCATAGCCGAACATCATTCCCTGGTCCCCGGCTCCGATGTTCTCATCGGAATCGACAGCATTTTCAATCTGCGGGGACTGGGCCGAAATCAGGCTGATGACCTTGCCGACCTTGTAGTTCAGGCGCTTTCCGACGCCTCTGGCTATGGCCTCGTAGTCCGGATGGCAGGATGCGGTGATTTCTCCGGCAAGCACAACGGTATCGTCCTTTGCTAGGCATTCGCAGGCCACATGGGCGTTCGGGTCGGATTTAAGGATTTCGGTAAGAATTGCGTCGGATATCTGATCCGCGTATTTGTCCGGATGGTATTTGCTCACCATCTCTGTTGAAAACATAGTCATGCTTTCCTCCTTTAGCTTTTCCGGGAGAGTCTTCGGCTTTCCCTGACGGAGCAAGTAGATGTTAAATCCCGTCTGCGCACAACACTATATCGAAACACTGCAAAGATGTAAAGGTCTGTTTTACGCATTGTTTATGCAACAATTGTTGCGATATTAAAGTTGCAAAAATATCGAATACTGTTGCAATAATTATTCTGTTTTGATAATTTGTTGTAAAAATGACATGCGAGGTTCTTTGACCATGGGAAAAGGTTATCTGCTTCTTTCAGATGGCACCATTTTCAGCGGACGGATATTCGGACAGCCTTCCGTCTGCTGCGGTGAAATCGTCTTCAACACAAGCATGGCAGGCTACAGCGAGATTCTTACGGACCCGTCCTACAACGGACAGATCGTCCTTATGACCTACCCGCTCATAGGCAACTATGGCGTGGAGGATTTGTGGAATGAGAGCTGTGGAATAAATGCCACAGCTCTTGTTGTAAAGAAGCTCTACGAAGGTCCTCTTCCTCCGGGACGGGAAAGCCTTGAATCCTTCATGGAGCGCCGAGGAAAGTGCGGAATCACGGATGTGGACACCAGGAGCCTCACCATCCACATCAGAACCAACGGAAGTCAGAATGCCGTAATCTTCCCCGAAGGTCAGGAGAAACAGGCACGGGAACTTATTGCGACCTTTCCGAAGATTACCGAGAGGGACCTGATTGACGGAGTCAGCGTAAAGGAGGAAATCTCCGACCCCGACCTCGGAGAAGGATTCATCAAGGCCACGGACAACCCGGGCAGAAGAATCGCCCTGGTGGATTTCGGAATAAAGAGGTCGATAATCGAGAACTTCTACAAAAGAGGCTTCCAAGTGACCCTCCTTCCGCCTTCTTTCAAGGCAACCGATGTGCTGGACAGGGGCTACTGCATGCTCTTTCTGTCCAACGGCCCCGGAGACCCCGCCCTGCTTCAGGATGCGGTTGCTCAAGCCGGGAAATGCATCGGCAGGATTCCGGTCTGCGGAATCTGCCTGGGACATCAGATCATCACCTGGGCACTGGGCGGCAGAACGGTCAAGATGACATTCGGCCATCACGGCGGAAACCACCCCGTCAAGGACATGGATACCGGAAAGACCTTCGTGACAAGCCAGAACCACGGCTTCATGAGCGACAGAAGCAGTCTGCCTCAGGGCGTGCGGATCTGGTTCGAAAATGCCAACGACGGCACGGTCGAAGGCCTCTATGACAAAGAGCGCCACGTTCGGAGCGTCCAGTTCCATCCGGAGGCTGCCCCGGGACCGCAGGATGTTACCTGGATATTCGATTCGATGCTTGAGGAGATAGTCTGATGCCCAGAAGAAACGACATTCATCACATACTGGTAATCGGTTCCGGTCCCATAGTGATCGGTCAGGCATGCGAATTCGACTACTCCGGAAACCAGGCGGTCAAGACACTGAAGGAAGAAGGCTACGAGGTATCGCTCATAAACCCGAATCCCGCAACAATGATGACTACACCGGGCATTGCGGACCATATCTTCCTCGAGCCTCTGACAACGGATTATGTCGAGAAGATATTCCAGCAGGTCGGCCCCGATGCCATCCTCTCCACCATGGGAGGCCAGACGGCTCTGAACCTGACCATGGAACTGGACAGAAAAGGCCTGCTGGAGAAGTACGGCGTCAAGGTCATAGGAGCCTCCATCGAGTCCATCCGCAAGGCCGAGGACAGGGGAGCATTCAAGGACATAGTCAGCTCAATAGGACTGGAGAGCGCCAGGAGCACGGTCGTCCATGATCTGGAGGAAGCGAAAGCAGCACGCAGCATCATTCCCCTTCCGATAATCATCCGCCCCTCATACACGCTGGGAGGAATGGGAGGCTCGATAGCCAACACCGAGGAGGAGTATCTTCCCATGGTCGAGCACGCCCTTGAGGTCTCCCCTGCCCACGAGGCTCTTCTTGAAGAATCCCTGATCGGATGGAAGGAATTCGAGATGGAGGTCATGCGCGACAGCAAGGACAACGCCATCATAGTCTGCTCCATAGAAAACATAGATCCGATGGGAGTTCATACCGGCGACAGCATAACGATAGCTCCGATCCAGACCCTCAACGACAGACAGTACCAGAGGATGAGGAATGCATCCATAGACATCCTGAGGGCGGTCGGAGTCGACTGCGGAGGCTCGAACGTCCAGTTCGCCATGCAGAACGATACCGACCGGATGATCGTCATAGAGATGAATCCCCGCGTCTCGCGCTCCTCCGCCCTGGCCTCCAAGGCGAGCGGCTACCCGATCGCCCGCGTCACGGCGAAGATCGCCATGGGCATGCTGCTCGAGGAGATCCCCGTCGCCGGCGGCACGGCGGCCATCGAGCCCTCGCTCGACTATATCGTGGCAAAGTTCCCGCGTTTCCCCTTCGACAAGTTCGCCTCCGCGCCGAACACGCTCGGCACGCAGATGAAGGCGACCGGCGAGGTCATGGGCATCGGCTCCACGCTCGAGGAGTGCATGATGAAGTCCGTGCGCTCGCTGGAGATCGGCGCGTGCCACTTCCACCTCCCGAAATTCGACGGCATGAGCGACGCGGAGCTGCTGGATTACATCTCCGCCGCGCGCGACGACAACGTCTTCGCGATCACGGAGCTGCTGCGCCGCGGCGCGACGGTGGAGAAGCTGCACGCCGTGACGCAGATCACCGCGCTCTTCCTGGAGTCGCTGGAGAGGATCGTCGCGATGGAGGCGCGGCTGAAGGAGAACGTCAACGACATCGCGACGCTGCGCGCGGCGAAGGAGATGGGCTTCTCCGACAGGTACATCGCCGCGCTCTGGCATCTGAACGAGGTCGATATCTACGCCCGCCGGAAGCAGCACGGCATCACGCCGGTCTTCCGCATGGTGGACACGCTCCACACCGGCGCTTACATCGCCTATCTCTACTCCTCCTACACCGGGCGGATGGACTCCCGCCTGACGGACCGGAAAAAGATCGTCGTCCTCGGCGCCGGCCCGATCCGCATCGGCCAGGGCGTGGAGTTCGACTACTCCACCGTCCACGCGGTGCAGACGATCCGCCGCGCGGGCTACGAGGCCATCATCATCAACAACAACCCCGAGACCGTCTCCACGGACTACACGACGGCGGACAAGCTCTACTTCGAGCCGCTGACGCCGGAGGACGTGATGGCGATCATCGACTATGAGAAGCCGGAGGGCGTGATCGCCTCCCTCGGCGGCCAGACCGCCATCAACCTCGCCCAGCCGCTGTCGGACCGCGGAGTGAAGATCATCGGCACGGACTGCGCCGCCATCGAGCGCGCGGAGGACCGCGACGCCTTCGAGCACGTGCT
>JAGABK010000088.1 GCA_017614625.1 Spirochaetales bacterium | reverse complement strand
GCCGGTCTGGCCTTCTGGCTCGTATCTTTACGGCGGGGTCTGGAGAAACTACGACAACATCCTGCTCTCGCAGAGCGCCTCGGACGGCTCGGGGCTGGAGTTCGACGGGGCGGGGGTCGTCTTCGAGGGAATCATAAGGACAGTTGATTCCAGACCCGCGGCATGGAACAGGAACCTGCTCACGGGGGTCTCGGACCACCTTCCCGTATGGGTCAGGCTTTCCCCGTCTTCCGGCACTTAAGATTACTAAACTTGAATTTCATTGTAGACATGGGTAACGTTTCTCCTTATGATTAGTTTGGATTATTGTATATACGAGGTCACCAATGAAAAAAACGAGGATGCTCATCCTTCTCATCCTGATGATTTCCGTTGCGGCCGTCTCGGCGTCTGCGAACGGTTTGTTCATACAGTCACCGCTCTACCCGACAAGCATCGATTACTCCTATGTGTCCCAGCTCGGACTGGGGACGGCCGTTGAAGTCGGGAACCTTTCTTCCGTCCCGGCGGACTCGGTCCTCCAGGCCATAGGCAACGCGGCTTATCCGGTAACCCCCGGAGACCGCTTCGCCCTGAGCTATTCGGACGGCAAGTCCCTCATCACGCTCGAGCTCCAGGCCGACACCGACTGCAAGGTCAACATTCCTTCGGTGGCTGTCGTCGACGCCGCCGGCATGACGTACAGGGATTTCAAGAAGTACGTCGAGAACCTCATCTCCACATACTACACATTCTCGTCACCGCAGCTGACGATCACGAGCTGCGGAGTCTTCTCCGTAAGGATCAGCGGATCCGTCTCCTATGCCAGATATGTCACCGTCTGGGGTCTTTCCCGCCTGTCCGACCTTGCCGTCTACGCAGACGACTTCGCCTCAACCAGGGACGTCATCATGGTCCTCAGGGACGGCGGCAGCAAGTCGTACGACCTCTACAAGGCCATGCGCGAGGGTTCTGCGGATGACAATCCGCTTCTCGTCCCGGGCTGCGAGGTCGTCTTCTGCGAGGCCTCTGCCATCGTCGGAATCGGCGGCGCGGTCAGGAAGCCCGGCGCATACCAGCCGGTTGCCGGCGAGAGCCTCTTCGGAATGCTTGAAAGATACTGCGGAGGCCTTCTCAGCTCTGCCGACAAGGACAGCATCACGGTCTCCAACTACACCGACGGCGCTTTCACGGTCAAGACGATGGACAGCGAGGCGGCAAAGGCCTACATCCCCGTCAACGGAGACATGGTCACTGTCGCATACAGCGCGCAGAGCATGCCGTACGTGACGGTCACCGGCGCCATCGCCACCGGCGAGGGGACATCGACCATCTCGGCCGCAGGCAAGGTCATGTACCAGTTCATCCCGGGCGAGACGGCCCAGCAGCTCATCAGGAACATCGCCGACCTGCTCATCGAGACCAGCGACATGAGCTCCGTCTACGTCCTGCGCGACGGGGCCCGCATCATGGTCGACGTCTCGGACGCCCTGACGACATCGGGCAAGGGCGATGTCGTCCTGCAGCAGGGCGACACCGTCGTGATTCCGTTCTCGCAGTTCACGGTCACCGTCACAGGCGCCGTCAACAGCCCCGGTTCCTTCGCCTACATGCCCGACAGGGGTGCTGATTACTACATCAACCTCGCCAAGGGCTATTCGGCCGATTCCTCCCGTAGCTTCAAAATAGTCGACAGGGAAGGAAAGAAGGTCACATCGGACATTGTTCCCGCGGATTCGACGATCATCGTCAACAGGAACAACCTCACCACCAACCTGGCCATAGTCGCCTCCGTTCTTTCAATAGTCAGTACCGTGCTGACCATCATAATCAACGGGCACACGATATCCACATTCTGATTCCGGAGGTTCTTTAATGGAAAACAGTTCCGACAACGAAAAGCGTGATTACCAGTACTCGGGAGAAAGAACCCAGGACCAGGAGATCTCCATCACCCAGCTTCTCGGAATAGTGAAGCAGAGAAGGGTGTGGATCTACGTGTTCTTCGTGCTCGCTGTAGCGGCCGCCCTCGTGTACCTGCACTTCACCAATCCGACCTACAACGCATCGGCGACGGCCCTGGTCGAACCGATCTCGAACGCCACATCGATCGAGAGCCTTCTGACCACCAGCACCAGCTCGTCGAAGATAGACACCGAGGTCCAGCTCCTCACATCCACGACCAACCTCCAGAACGCCCTGGACAGGCTGGACCTGGACAAGTACACCGACCCTGACGGAGTGAAGTATTCCCAGAGGAACCTCAAGGGAGCCTCGTTCACCAAGAAGGTCTCGGTCAAGACCGTCAGCAGCACCAAGGTCATCTCACTGACGGTCGAGGACGGCAACCCGCAGTTCTGCGCCGATTTCGCCAACGCCATCCTGGATGCATACACGGACATGCTCACGAAGATCGCCAAGAACTCCAAGAGCGCACAGCGCGAGTTCCTGGAGAACCAGATTCCGGAGACCGAGGCCCTGCTTGAGGAAGCCAGCCTGAGCCTTTCGGACTACAAGGAGCAGAGCGGCGTCACCCAGATGACGGAGAAGAGCAAGCTCCTGACCTCGAAGATCGCTTCCTTCCAGCTTCTGACTGAGCCGCTGAAGCTCCAGCTGATCGAGTCCGAGAACCTGATGGCAGGCCTCAACGCCGACGGAAAGCTTCCAAGCAGGGAAGAGATCGCCGCGCTTCCGGCCATCGTTAAGCTCGTCGGCGAGTACATCGCCAACAGCAAGGAGCTCATAATGTACCAGAACGTGGATTCGAACGAAGGGTCTTCGAGAATCTACGTGCTCGAGAACACGATGGCATCCAAGGAGAAGGAGATCCTCAACGAGGTGACCGCGGTCGTGGGAAGCGAGAACCAGGCCTACGCCAAGGCCGTCACGGACCATATCTGCGTCACTGCGTCGATCGACTCCATCGAAAGCGTCATCTCCCTGTTCGACGAGGAACTGGCCGACTATCCTCTGATGGAGCGCAAGCTTCTTGAATACTCCAGGGATGTGGAGATCTACCAGTCGCTGCTGCTCTCGCTCAGACAGCTCCTCGAGGAGACCAAGATGGTCGAGGCGGCGGTCGTCGGAAACGTCAACATCATCGACAGCGCCGTCGTCCCGGAGAACCCGGTCAGCCCGAAGAAGGTCATGATCCTGGCGATCGCGGTCGTCGGAGGCGTGGTCCTTGGAGTCCTCTTCGGACTGTTCCTTGAATTCACGGACGACAGCATCCGCAGCGAGGATTCGGTGCACCAGATCTTCGGACGCGACATCCCGTCGCTCGGATGGACGCCGTACATCAAGGACCTGGACAAGGTGAGCCTGGAGTATCCGGCCCTGTTCGTCCTGAACGACCCGGAGGCGAACGTGTCGGAGAGGTTCCGGTCCATCGCCAACAACATAGTCTATTCGCTTCCCAAGAAGCTTCAGGTGCTCTCGATCAACTCGTCCGACATGAGCGAGGGAAAGACCACCATCATCTGCAACGTCGCCGCGTCTTATGCGCTGACAGGCAAGAAGGTCCTCCTGATAGACGGAGACTTCCGCAAGCCGGCCATCGAGCCGTTCTTCAACCTCAAGCGCTCCAAGCTCGGTTTCGTCGATGCCATAGTCAAGGGAATCCCCCTCGAGCAGTGCATCGTCAGGCCGGTGGCGAAGATACCCAACCTCCATCTCCTTCCTCCCGGAATGGGAACGAGGAACCCCAACGCCCTGTACAACTCGGACAAGTTCGGCGAGATCCTGGACAAGCTGAAGGCGGTCTACGACTACATCATCATCGACTGTCCTCCGCTCTCATACGGTTCCGAGTTCACGCACCTTGCCAAGCACCTTGACGGTTTCGTCCTGAACATCAGGGCGGGCGTCTCGTCAAAGAAGGCCCTGGCAGGGCTTGCAGTCGACCTCGAGTTCATCAAGGCTCCGCTTCTGGGCTACATCTACTACGGCGTCGTGGCCAAGAACCAGAGTTCCTACAGCCATTACGGTTCGTACAGCTCCTACGGATACGGAAAGGGCCACTACGGCTACGGATACGGATACGGAAGGCATTACGGCTACGGCTACGGCTCGGACCACAAGACGATCTACAAGGAAGGAAGCGGTTCGTACAGGAGCCTCCACATCCAGGAGCTCAAGAAAAGGAAACAGGTCACCTACGGAAAGCGCGAGCCGGTCCTCGCCTTCGCCGAAGGAGCCGAGAACGCCTTCGTCTCGACGCTCAGGATGGAGTTCGGAAGCGCGGTCTCTCAGGAGAAGCCCAAGCAGACCATCAAACCCGTCAGCAACGCCGAGCAGAAGACATCCGACATGCTTGCGGACATCGAAAAAATCTACAAGAAATAAGGACGCCGGATTTTGGATTTTGTGTCGAAACTGAAGGAAACACTCATCTCCGTGCTTCCCATAATGGCAATCGTCCTCATTCTGAATTTCACGATAGCGCCGCTGGGTGAAAGGCTCGTACCCTTCATCATCAGCGGATTCCTGCTTGTCATAGGGCTCTCGCTCTTCCTTGCGGGAACCGATATCGGCATGGCGCCGGTGGGTGAGAAGCTCGGCTCTGTCCTGACGAACAAGCGCAACGTCTGGTTCATGCTGGCCATAGGCTTCATCATCGGTTTCGGCGTGACACTTGCCGAGCCCGACGTCACGGTCCTGGTCAACCAGGTCCACAGCCTGAATCCCGCGATCAGCGCGTCCCTGCTCAAGGTCATGATCTCCCTGGGACTCGGAATCTTCGTCGACATAGGCCTGATGAAGACCGTATTTGGAGCTCCGCTCAAATGGGTCCTCCTCGTGGCCTACCTCATCGTCTTCGTCCTGGTGGGGATGATAGGGCAGAGCATGGCTTCAATAAGCTTCGACGCAAGCGGTGCCACGACAGGCCCCCTTGCCGTCCCGTTCCTGCTTGCCCTGGGCATCGGAGTCTCCGCTTCGACCAGGCATGACAAGGACGGAAGCTTCGGTCTGACCGGAATCTCCTCCGTAGGTCCCATCCTCGCGGTCGCCATCATGGCGATGGCCTTCGCAAAGGGATCAGGAGAAGCCGCTCAGGCTGCGGAGGCCGCGGCGGAAAGCACGTTCTGGACGACCCTGCTGCACACGCTGAAGAACACGGCCATAGGCTTCGCGCCCCTTCTTGCGATAATCCTGGTCCTGCAGTTCACGATCCTGCGCTTCCCGAAAATCAAGTTCAGGAACATCTGCTTCGGAATAGTCTTCAGCTTCATAGGAATCGTGATCTTCCTGTCAGGCGCCGAATTCGGCTTCGTGGGAGCGGGAAGACAGCTCGGAATCCTGATCTCGGGCAATTCGGGTCCCGTCGTCACGGTCCTCGTGGCGCTGGTCTTCGGAGGAATAGTGGTCATAGCCGAGCCCGCGGTCTGGGTCCTCACCAAGCAGGTCGAGCAGGTCACCGCGGGAAGGATCAAACGCCGTCTGGTCATGGTCTTCCTGGCCATCGGCGTCGCCATAGCGGTAGGCCTTGCAATCCTGAGGAGCTACCTCAACATCAATTATCTCTGGTTCATATTCCTCGGGGTGGGACTGTCTCTGGGAATGATGTTCATCTGTCCCCCGCTTTTCTCGGGCATTGCCTTCGATTCCGGGGGAGTGGCAAGCGGACCCATGAGCACGACGTTCCTGCTTTCGTTTGCCCTCGGAGTCTCCGGTTCGGCCGACATGGGTTTCGGACTCGTGGGACTCGTCGCAATATCTCCTCTGATAGCAATCCAGATCCTGGGAGTCATCTTCAGGCTCAAGGAACAGAGAAACAAAAAGGAGGTGGCCGATGCTGCTTCTGCAGAATAACGCCATGATCGCCGTCGTGGCCAATGGCCAGGCGAAGCGGTTCATGGACATCGCACGCGCTGAAGGATCCGGAGGCGGAACCGTTGTTCCCGCAAGGGGCACTGCGGCGAAATCGTTCCTGAGCTTCTTCGGACTCGGGGACAAATCGAAGGAATTGATTTTCATGGTCATCGACGGAGACAAGGCCGGACGGATAGTCGACGCGGTGAGAAAAGAAGGACGGATTCAGGGTGTGGCCGCCATAATGGGTGCGGCAAAGGAGAATTCAATGTCTGCCAAATGGAAGATGATCACGGTGATCGTGAATTCAGGTTATACGGACGATATCATGGACGCCGCCAGGAAGGCCGGCGCTACAGGCGGCACGGTGATGCACGCCAGGGGAACCGCCTCCCCCGAAGATGCCACGTTCCTCGGCGTCACGATAGTCCCGGACAAGGAGATGCTCATGATCCTCTGCTCCGGGGAGCAGCTTGACGCCATCGTCAACGCGATCCAGAGCCTCGAGTGCCTTCAGGAACCGAAGATCGGAATCATGTACATCCAGGACGTGACCGATTTCAGGAACCTGGATCCGAGGAAGTGAGCGAGTGGTAAGGATAAGGGAAGGCAAGGAAAAGAACCTCCTCAGACACCACCCGTGGGTCTTCTCCGGAGCCATAGAGGACGACACCGTCCCGGAGGAAGCGGGAATCCAGGAAGTCCTTACCGGCGACGGACGTTTCATCGCATGGGGCTGGTATGACGCGCAGAGCCACATCCAGCTGCGCCTTCTTTCGTGGAAGAGGGAAGAGTACCCGGATGAAAGCTGGTGGAAAAATGCCGTGAGGGAATCCGTCCTCCGCAGGAAGGCCTTCTTCGACGACAAGGCCGGCGACACCACGGCGTTCAGGATCATCCACGGCGAGGCCGACATGATTCCCGGCGTGGCCGCCGATGTCTACAACCGCATCGTGAGGGTTATAATCAGCGCACGCGTGGCATGGACCATGAGAAGCGTGGTCGTCGGGGCCATCGAGGGCCTGCTTCATCCCGATATGATCATCCTGAACACGGACCAGGCCTTCTGCGCCATAGAGCACCTGCACGAGGTCACCGAATACTACAGACAGGGGGAGAGGTTCACTCCCGAAAGCCGTTTCGACGACATCAGGATCCGCGAACGCGGCATCTATTACACGCTTACGCCCGGTTCGGGGCAGAAAAGCGGTTTCTACTGCGACCAGCGCGAGAACCGCGTGAGGCTTGAGAACTACGTGAAGGACGCCGCCGTGTTCGACGGCTGCTGCTACACCGGAGGCTTCACCCTCCATGCCCTTCGCGCAGGAGCTGCCACCGTGCACGCCGTGGACAGCTCGTCCGACGCGCTTCACAGGCTTCTCTCCAACGTCAACCTGAACGCGCAGATGGGGACCATTCCCGCCGACTCCCGCGACAGGGTCACGACCACCAGGGCCGACATCTTCGAGACCCTCAGGACGATGCCCCGCAACGCATACGATGTCATGGTTCTCGACCCGCCGAAGCTGGCTCAGACCATCAAGACTCTGGAGAACGCCAAGAAGGCCTACAAGGACCTGAACAGGACGGCGATGGAGAAGATCCGTCCGGGCGGAATAATAGTGACCTGCTCGTGCTCGGGAGCGCTGAGCCGCGAGGATTTCCGGACCGTCCTGGCATGGGCCGCCAAGGACGCCGGCGTTGAGGTCCAGGTGCTTGAGACACTGGGTCAGGCGCAGGACCATCCGGTGAGGCTTTCGTTTCCCGAAAGCGAATATCTGAAGGTTTTCATCTTGAGAATCGTCAAGTGATTGTTATTGTCCTTGAAGAAGACGGTACGAAGTATTTGTATTCTAGAAAGGGATGGAGGTTTGTAATATGTCTAAGACATCTGTTTTGCTGGCGGTCG
>JAGABK010000087.1 GCA_017614625.1 Spirochaetales bacterium | reverse complement strand
GGAAAGGCAGTCTATCCCGACGACATCTACCTGCCGGGCATGCTCTTCGCCGTGGCCGTGCGCAGCGAGCACCCAAGGGCGAAGGTCCTTTCAATCGACACCGACCAGGCCCTCTCCGTTCCGGGAGTGGCGGGAATCTTCACCGCCGAGGACATCCCGGGCGACGTGAAGGTCGGCCACCTCGTGCGCGACTGGGACGCCATGATAGCCGTGGGACAGGTCACCCGCTACGTCGGCGACGTCATCTGCCTGGTGGCGGCCGAGACATACGAGCAGGCCCGCAAGGCCGCAAGGCTTGTGAAGGTGGACTACGAGGTCCTCCCCTGCGTCAGGAACCCCTACGAGGCCATGCGTGAGGACGCCCCGAAGATCCACGAGGGCGGCAACCTGCTCGGCCACACCCATATCAAGCGGGGCGATGCCGATGAGGCGCTGAAAACCTGCACCCACGTCATAAAGGAGCGCTTCTCCACCCCGTGGACGGAGCACGCCTTCCTGGAGCCCGAATGCGCCGTATCCGTCCCCATGGAGAACGGAGGCGTCAAGATCTACTCGGCCGACCAGGGCGTCTACGACACAAGACGCGAGACGGCCCCCATGCTGGGGCTGCCCGAGGAGAAGGTCGTGGTCGAGAACTGCTACGTCGGAGGCGGCTTCGGAGGCAAGGAGGACGTGACCGTCCAGCACCTCAGCGCCCTTGTTGCCTATCTGACAAAGCGACCCTGCAAGATGAAGCTCACCCGCGAGGAAAGCCTCGCCGTGCATCCCAAGCGCCACCCCATGGACATGGAGTTCACCCTGGGCTGCGACGACGACGGAATCATACAGGCCCTCAAGGCCACGGTTGTCGCCGACACGGGAGCCTACGCCTCGCTGGGCATCCCGGTCCTTCAGAGGGCGTGCACCCACGCTTCCGGACCATACAGCTTCAGCAACTTCGAGGTGGACGGCTACGCCTGGTACACCAACAATCCCCCTGCCGGAGCCTTCCGCGGCTTCGGAGTCACGCAGACCTGCTTCGCCGTCGAGTCCCTTCTGAACTACATGGCCGACGAGGTGGGAATCTCGCACTGGGAGATCAGATACAGGAACGCGATCAGACCCGGGCAGAGCCTTCCAAACGGCCAGATCGTCGATGAGTCCACAGGCCTCGTCGAGACGCTGCTGGCGGTCAGGGACGAGTTCGAAAAGCACAAGTACGCCGGAATCGCCTGCGCCATGAAGAACGCCGGCGTGGGCGTGGGGCTTCCCGACTACGGCCGCGTGCGCCTGGAAGTCCGCTACGGCATGGTAATCATCCACTGCGGCGGCTCCTGCATGGGCCAGGGACTGTGCACCGTCCTCAAGCAGATAGTCTGCGACGTCACCGGCCTGGACGCAAGCCAGGTTGTCGAGGAGAAATCCAACACCGCAACAGCCCCGGACAGCGGAACATCGTCCGGCTCAAGGCACACCACCATCTCCGGCGAGGCGGCACGCCGTGCGGCACAGAAGCTGCGAGAGGCCCTGCAGGGCAGCAGCCTGGACAAGCTGGAAGGCCATGAGTTCTACGCCGAATACCTTGCCAAGACCGACCCGTTCGGGTCCGACCTGCCCAACCCCAAGAGCCACATAGCCTACGGCTACGCCACGCAGGTCTGCATCCTGGACGAGAGCTCGGACAAGATCCTGAAGATAATCGCCGCCCACGACGTGGGCAAGGCGATAAACCCCACCAACGTCGAGGGCCAGATCGAAGGCGGAGTGGCCATGGGCATGGGCTACGCCCTGCGCGAGCACTACCACCTCGAGGACTGCGTCCCCACAAGGCAGTTCGCCTCTCTGAACCTCTTCCGCGCCGACGAGATGCCGCAGATAGTGCCGATCATCGTCGAACGTCCGGGCCTTGAGGTCTCCGGCGGAGCCATCGGCCTGGGAGAGATAGTGGGAATACCCACCGCACCTGCAATCGCCGACGCCTACTACAGGCTGGACGGAATCAGAAGGCGCAACCTGCCGGTCATCGACACCCCGTACGAGGACCCCGAGATGCGATCGGCCGCCAAGAAGGCCAGGATGCTCGTGGTCAACAAGGACGCGCGGTGCATCGGTTGCCTGGAGTGCGTGCGGGCCTGCGCCATGAGCTACTTCCGCTCCATCAGGTCCTCGCTGGCGTTCATCCGCGTAACCGAGCGCATGGGGACGGGAAACAAGAGCGACATCAAGGGCACGATCTCACGACCGGCCGTTTGCATACAATGCGGGAAATGTGCTAAAGTCTGCCCTATCGGCGCCATAAGACAGAACCGCTACGGAGTGTACATCGTGGACATCAGGATGTGCATCAACTGCGGCAAGTGCCGGGAGGCCTGCCCCTTCGGAGTCATCGTGGAGGACACTGACATCAACGCTTCGAAGAAGTGCCTCGCGTGCGGCGAATGCGTCAAGGCATGCCCCATGGGCGTACTGGGACTCTACGTGCCGCCGAAGCAGGAACTGGAACAGGCAGGCTACACCGCTTTCAGGCCCATCCCTGAGAAGCAGAAGGAAAGGCAGACAGAGGAAGGCAGATGACAGAGAAACTCGACGATTTCAGAAGACAGCTTGAGGAACTCGACTCAAAGCTCTCGGATCCGGAGGTGATGAAGGACATGAAGGCCTACAAAGACCTCATGCTCGAGCGCAGCCATCTGGTTCCCATCGTCGAGGAGCTGACCAACCTCAAGGACCTCATGGAGACCTTGGAGGACAACGAGAGCCTCGCCCGCGAGGAGGACGAGGAGATCGCCAGGATGGCCAAGGACGAGATTCCCCTCCTCAAGGAGAAGATCGAGCAGAGCGAGCGCAGGTGCAAGATGCTCCTGATTCCGCCCGATCCGCTCGAGGGCAAGAACATAATCATGGAGATCCGCGCCGGAACCGGCGGTGAGGAAGCGGCCCTGTTCGCCTCAGACCTCTACAGGATGTACTCCTACTACGCCGAGTCCATGCACTGGAAGATCGAGGAGATCAGCTCCAACGCCACAGAGCTCGGAGGCTACAAGGAGATAATCCTCTCCATAAGCGGCAAGGACGTCTACGGAAACCTGCGCTGGGAAAGCGGCGTGCACCGCGTCCAGAGGGTCCCCGAGACCGAAAGCGGCGGCAGGATACACACATCGGCCGTCACGGTGGCAGTCCTTCCCGAAGCCGAGGAGACCGAGGTCGACATCAGGCAGGAGGACCTGCGCATAGACGTCATGCGCGCAGGAGGCCCGGGCGGCCAGTGCGTCAACACGACAGAAAGCGCCGTCAGAATCACCCATATCCCCTCCGGACTGGTGGTTATCTGCCAGAACCAGAAGTCCCAGCTCCAGAACAAGGTCGAGGCCATGAGGGTCCTGCGCTCCAGGCTGTACGACCTGGAGGCCGGAAAGAAGGCCAAGGAGCGCGCCGAGGAGCGCAAGAGCCAGGTCGGAAGCGGAGACAGAAGCGAGCGCATCCGCACCTACAACTTCCCGCAGAACCGCCTGACAGACCACAGGATCAACCTCACCCTGTACAAGCTGGACCTCGTCATGGAAGGACAGCTTCAGGATGTGATCGAAGCCCTGAAGGTCGCAGCCGGCGAGCAGGCGCTCAAGGAAGCCAAGTGAAGCTCGTACAGCTGTACAGGGATGCCGTCAGGTCCTTCGCAAGCGTCGGCGATTCTCCGGAGGCCGATGCCCGCACAATCATCTGCAACTATTTCAACTGGGACGGAACGGCGTTCTTTCTGAACATGGAGAAACCGGTTTCCGATACCGATTGTTCGGCTCTTTCGGCTCTGTTCGCACGCAGGGCCGCAGGCGAACCTGTGGCCTACATCACAGGCGAACGCGGGTTCTACGAATGCGTCTTCAAGGTCAGCAGCGATACCCTGATTCCGAGGGCTGATACAGAAATTCTTGTCGAAAGTGCCATTTCAGACCTTAAATCCTTTTTCTCCGACCGCGGGAAGATTAGGCTTCTGGACCTCTGCTGCGGCACCGGATGCATAGGCATCTCCGTGGCCAAGGCCCTTGCCCGTTCGTTCGCAGATGTGGAGCTTGTCCTTGCGGATGTGTCGGAAAAGGCCCTTGCAGTCTGCAGGGAGAATGTTTCGAATCTTGTCGATGAAAAGAACATCTCCTGCTCCCTTGTCCATGGCAACCTGTTCGAGAACATCACGGGTGCTTTCGACGCCATCCTGACCAACCCGCCCTACATAAGAAGCTCGGTCATCCCCACTCTGGAGGCCCAGGTGCGGCGCGAGCCGGACATCGCCCTTGACGGGGGTGAGGACGGCCTGGAATTCGTGAGGGCCATAGCATCGCAGGCGGGAATCTTCCTGGAAGACTGCGGATTCCTTTTCATGGAGATCGGGTACGACCAGGGACAGGATGCGGCGGGCATCTTCAGGGCCTCGGGACTGCGCGATGTGACGGTAATCAGGGACCTCGGGGGCAACGACAGGGTCGTCAGGGGAAGGAAATAGCAAGTCCGGGTGTCTGATATCTACCTTTTCAAATGATTTCAGACCAAAAAGGTAGATTTTTCTACCTCTTCAAATGAAAGCAAGCGTTTTAGGTAGATATCTACGGCGATTGCCCCTACACTGAAAGCATGAACAAGCAGAATCTGGTCTCAAACCTCAAGGAAATGAGTCGTGAGCTGTCCGAACTGGCAGTCAAAATCAGCAAGTCCCCTTCAGCCAATGTCGATGGTTCCCTAGTTTCGAAAAAACAGAATGGAACGACCCGGTTGTTCCAAAGATTATCAAAGGACAAGTTGAAATATCTGGGGGCGGACGACAGGCAACTGCGAATCCTCCTTGCGCAGAAGGCCTACGCACAAAAGCTGAGCAAGGCTGCCCTCCGGGAAAAGAAGCAGCTGGACAGCTGTGTGGAGATCCTTGAGTCAGGAAAGGACAAGAACGGGGCGGATTCCGCCGACATCGACCTGGTGTACGGGAGGCTGCCGGACCACATCAGGGAAAACACCGGCCCGAGCCTGGTCACCGACGACGGGTTCGCGGAGAAATGGCAGAAGGAGAAGTACCAGAACCGCTGGATGAAAAGCGACTTCTCATATGAGACGCCCCGCGGAGAAAAAGTCAGGTCCAAGAGCGAATGGATGATTGCCTGCATGCTGACGGAAGCGGGTGTCCCCTACCGGTACGAGGAGGTCGTGCCGCTGAGCGAAGACTTCATGGTTTTCCTTTATCCGGATTTCACCGTGCTGAACAAAAGGACCAGAAAGGTCTACTACTGGGAGCATTTCGGAAGGATGAGCGACCCGGAATACATCGAGAACTCCTTCATGCCCAAGATGAACGACTACTACAACTTCGACTTCCTCCCCGGTGACAGGTTGCTGATGACCTTCGAATCGAAAGGGCATCCGCTGGACACGACGAGCGTCAAAAGGCTGATAGAAAGATTCCTCCTGTGACGGCCACAGGGTTGTAAAAGCCTACGAATAGTTATATTAGTATTCTCGTGAATGAAGCATTGATATCGGCGTTCGTCGAGAAGATAAGGAAGAACTACTCAGCGGAGGATTTCGAGAAGATCCGCAACGCGGCCGAATACGCCGACAGGATGCACGGCGACCAGAAGCGCAAGAGCGGCGAGCCGTACATCATCCATCCGCTCGCGGTGGCCGAGACCCTGGCCATGCAGCTCAACATGGACGCCGACACGGTCTGCGCCGGACTGCTTCACGATGTCATCGAGGACACCCAGGCCACTGCTGAGGACGTCGAGGGCCTCTTCGGCAAGAACGTCTGCGAGCTCGTACAGGGCGTGACGAAGATCGCTGCCATCAAGAGCCTTTCCAGAAGCG